>JAKFYL010000015.1 GCA_021730845.1 Planctomycetota bacterium
GGACGCGCGTTTCTGCCGACGCTGCAACGGACGTGGGCTGCGATGGGAAAAAGGGCACCGGCGCGGGCGCGTCCAGAGCGACGAACTGGTACGTCAAGTAATCGAAGTCCTTCTCGGCGGGTGGAGGACTTGCGGAAGTGCCCGAAACCGGGGCGGAATTGTTCATGCCGTCCGAGTAGGGCCGATACTCGTAGTGGCGCGGCTGGTAGCTGCGATGCACGCGCACCGGAAACTTGACGTTGGATCCGGGAGTTTCGGTGACCAGCCAAGCGTAGTCCCCGCGTCCAGGCCGGCCTTCGTCGACGCCTCCGCTGGGCACTCTCCACACTGGCAGAATCAACGTACCCACGGGATGGGCGTGGGAATACGTGCCCAGCACGCCGCGGAATTGCAGTGCACCTTGGGCGGCCCGGGTGACGGGAAAATCGCCCGGTTCGGCGGCACCGAGCGTTGGTAGCCACTGTTCCTGGGCCGCGTTTTGCGGAACGGCGGCCGAAGCGAGCGGCGCCGCAGGCGCGGGAGGCGCAGAGACCTGGGTCAAGGCTTCATACAAATCCTTCAGGGCCTGCGCTTCGCAGCGCACGAGGTGGTTGTTCTCGATCTTGTCGTAGCGCACCCACTCGGTCAGCACCGGGTCTTGCACATGCGTGAGCTGGGCGAACTCCGAACCTTTCTGCGTGACTTCTGGATTCAAAAACCCCGTGCCCGCGCTTACGCCTTGCGCGGGAATGGAAATCGGCACGACGAATACGTTGAAGGCCAGGTCGTCCTCGAACTGCACGAAGTTTAGATCTTCGAATTGCACGACGAAGGCGCGCTTGACCCAGTCGATGGTCCAGCCTTCAGAATTCTTGGTCGTGCCCGCGAGGCCGCGCCCAGACCCCGGCACAAGGTCGATTCGGCCCGCAGCCGCGTCCACGCCCGAGTACTGCACGATCTCCACGTACCCAAGGGGTGTGCCGACCAAGGTCTCGCCGCCCGCGTACGGCACGTTCTGCAGCAGCGCCAGGTACCCACCTTGAGGATGGAATGCGCTCATCACGTCCTGGCCGGCGACCTGTCCACCTGCAACTTCCGGGTCGCCCAGGAACAGCGACGTGACCTGGGAATCTTCGCCCTCGATCCCCAGACCTAACGTATCGGGCAATCCGTCGTCACCACGTACGATGATCGGTTCGCCGGGGCTGGGCGAGCCGGAGTTTTGTAGCTGCACTTGGCGCACATAGCCAACGCGGAACGCCCCTAAGGGCGCTTGCGTTTGCGTGGACAAATTCGAAAGCAGCGAAGCCACCGGCAAGCTGTAGCCGTACAGCTGCACCATCGTTCCGGCCGGATGGCTGGTGTTCTTGGCGAGTCCGCCGTTGACGCCTGGCGCGACGCCGCCGGTAGAAGTCATGTCGAATACCTCGCGCGCCAGGCGCCCGCCGAAGCCGGCGTTGGGACCTGTGTCATTGCGCAGGACTTGCAGCGTGTTGCCGGTGCGCGTGAACTCGATCAGTTCGTCGCCGATCCGAGCGACGCCCTGGTTGGGAAAACCTTCGGCCGAATCCAAGGCGACGGTTGCCGAATTCAGGGTCACGTCGGACGCGAGGCGCGCGCGGCCGGGTACGCGCACTCCCAGGGCGCGCCCGTCGATGAGCATCGTGATCTGGTCGGGCCTGGTGCCGCGCACGTCGAGGAACACATGCATCCAGGTGTCGAGCGGAATGCCTGCGCTCGGTGTCGCGCCGGCGCTACCTGCGCCCGGAGAAATCGCTAGGCGCGCCTCGGCCACTTCGATCATCCCGGTCGTACCGGGATGGTCGCCCGCGGCGTCGTACACGCGCAGCACCAGGTCGGTACCCTCCAGGCCCAGGGATACGCGGTCGTTTTCCAGGATCCCTGTGCCCATGTCCAGCAGGAACGCGTCCCCCGCCGAGCGCAGCCGGAACCATGTCGACAAGTTGAACGGCCGCAGCAACTGTTCGGGCGTCGCTTGCCGCCAGTCGAGCTTGGGATCGCCGAGAGCGAGCTTCTCGGGCTGGTCGGGAAGCCAGCGTCCCTCCGGATCGCGCGTCTCGTGATCGAAGTGCAGAACTTTCCCGCGCCGCAACCCGAACTCGGCCACGCGCTCGGGCCACAGTTGCACGAAGCCGTCGTCCTCGCGCGAGGCGAAGACGTGTTCCACGGTCGGCGGTTCCTCGGAGCTGCCGTCGTCCTGGGCTCCGCTCCAGGGAGCAAAGGGCGAGCCCGCCTGGGTGCCGAAGTGGGCATGGAACCGCGAGGGCGGGATGGCGCTGGAATCAAAGCGCGTGGTCGACTCGGGGCCGCTGGTCCACCAAGGCGCCTCTGCTCCCAGGCGCAGTTCCTCGTCGAAGTCCTCCTGGCGCGCCCACACGCGCAGCAACTCGGTTTGCGGCGCGGCCAGGATCACTTCGTCGCGCACGGCCATTTGGCGAATGGCGCCGCTGGGCGCGTTGACCGCCGCGCGCAGCTCCAAATGGTGCAGGTCGCGCGAAACGAAACTGTAGGGCATGGTCGAAAACGCCAGCCGGCTGTCGTTGGCGTTGAGACCGTTCAAGTACAGAGCAGCCGCGTCCTCGGAACTGTCGAGCATGGCGCCTCCCTCTAGGAACGCGGACGGAATGCTTGGCGCGTCCTTGGGCAAGGGCTCTAGGCCCGCCGCCGGCAGGACCACGCGGCGCAAGAAATCTTCAAAGCCGGCCAAAGGTCGCGACTGGACGACGACTTCGGCCAAGAGGCGCGCTTCATCGCGCGTGATGCGCGCATTGCGTCCCGCGAGCTGCAAATTGGCGAACAAGGCCACCAGCACCTCTTCGTTCGCCGCATTCAAGTTGACCGGCGCTCGGATCAAAGCGCTCACGTGCGTCGTGTAGGCCGGATAGTCGTTCGCCACGGCTTCGGCCAGGAGCACGCTTCCGCCCTCGACCTGCATGACCAGCGCCAGTTCGCGCGTGCGGCCGTCGTCGATCAGAACCGTCGTGCCAGGCGCCATCCAGCGCTGCGTCTCGAGCGCCAACCTGCACGAAGTACCGGCCTGAAGCGGCTCGTACAGGCGCGTCGGGCGTTGCCAGATCTGGGCGCCACGCGACCCGGCCCACACCGAACACAGGCGTGCGATCGTGGACAGGTCCTCGGAATCCAATCCCTCCACGGCAAATTGCGACGCCTGCGCGAGGTCTTCGGTCGAGAGGAAAGGACGCAATTCGCCAGGCGGCCCTTGCATGCGGTACGCCACCGGAGCAAAAGCGCGCTGGTCGAGCACCGGCGTGCCCGGTTCGTGGATGCTGGCGGGCTGTGGCCCGCACTCCAATGGCTTGCCATCGGAGTCGACTTTGGATCCCACGCCGCGCTCGAGCTGCGCGAGCGCGGTGCCCTCGCGCTGCTTGTACAGGATCAACTCGCTTCCGACATACACAAGGCCCCGGCCGCGCAGTCCCAGCGCGCTAGCCAGCGGAATTTCTTTGGCCGCGGCGTCGACCGGCATGGTGGTGCGCGTAGCGGCAGCGAGCACGTTGGCAAAGACCTGCGGCGGCGCGCTTGACAGATCGATCTTGGCAGCCGCATCGCCGGCATCGACCGACCACATGACGCCGCGCGCATCGACGGCTTGGAACTGAGCCGGGTCCAGATGCACGTCCCCGTCGAGCTCGGCCAGCGAATCCGAATACGGCGTGGTGTCCACACCTTGGTGAGACAAGCCCAGCTGGGCGCGCGCGAGCCGCGAGGCCGAATCCAGAGCCACGCGCATTTGGGCGCTTTGGGACAATTCCGAGCTGGCGCGCGACACATTGCGCGAAGCCATCAGGAACGGTGCGCACAAGACGAGCAGCGCCAGCAGCACGAACAGCACCACCAGCACGGCGAAGCCGCTGCGCGCGAGGGCTTCCGCGCGGGCCTTGGGTGCGCGGATCATTCGACGACTCCGTACAGGCCGACGCGGATCGGACGGGCCGTGCCGTCCGCGAATACCAGGTCCAAAATCGCGGCCTCGCTGTGCAAGTGGCGGTCCAGATGCCCGCGCGCGTCGAATTGGATGTGCCGCGGAGTCTTGGGGCCGAAACGGACGTCCGGATCGAGCGTGTAGGTCTCGCTGGCGCCGGTGGCCCACAGATTCACGGCGTCGATGCTGGCGGCCAAGGTTCCCCGGGCGTCGCCGAATACCAAGTCCTGGTCCACGGCGCTGACTTGCGGATCCAGCGGCTGGGCGCTGCGCGCCACGACCACGCCGTCGATCTCGAGCACGAGTTCGCGCCGGTCGTAGGCAAAGCGCACCACGCTCCAGCGTCCGGCATCGAGGGCGGCAGCCTCGGTTTCGATGATTTGGCGCGCGCCGCGCGTGAGCCTGCCGCCGGCGTCGGCGGCCCACGGAGTCATCCACGCGCGCAAGCCCTGTGCGGAAGTCAGTACCACGCCCAAGGAGCCTCCGACATCGATGAGATCGCCGCCGTCGGTGCCTTCCGAGCGCAGCGCGAAAGTCAGCGCGAATCCATCGCCCACGTCAAAGCGCGCGAGTCCCGCGATGGGCACCTTGGCCGTAGCTCCTGCCGGCCCAAAGACCAGCGCTTGCCCCAGGAAACCGTCGCCGGTGAGCGCAGCTCCCGTGAGTTCGCCGTCGATGCCGAACGCGCCCTCGAGCCCGGGCGTCTCGAAATGCCAACTGCCGGCCACGTCCAGGGTGCGCGCGAACAAACTGCCTTTGTCTTTGTCGATGGCCACGCTCGCGCCGCCGCCGCCGGCCAGCGCGGCGTTGCGCGCCGAACGCAGAAGGCTCTGCACCGAACCGACGGCCGCTTTGGGCGCCACGTCCAGGCCGCTCAAGATGCCCGCAGTGGCGCCGAACATCAAAGCCACGATCGAGAGCACGAGCAGCAACTCGAGCAGCGTCATGCCGCAGCTTTCGGCCCCAGTCGGACGCGCGCGCGGCCATGACACGCGCGCGAACTCAGGGCTGGAACGAATGCAAATCGTCCTCGGTTCCAAATTGCCCATCGAGTCCCGCCGAAATGAGTTGGTACCCGCGCT
>JAKFYL010000477.1 GCA_021730845.1 Planctomycetota bacterium
AAGCGCGCGTTCGCCCTGCAAGGAGCGCGACACCGGGGCGGCGGAAGCGGCCTGCCTGGCCGCTGAGCACGACCCGACGAGCGCGACGCCGCAGGGTGATCGCGCGCAAAGCCGCAGTAGCGACTTTCACCACGGACTGCTAGTGCGCAGAGCGCCGCAGCGATCTGCCAGGGCGCTCACCACGCACGGGAGCGCGCGCTGCAGCAAGCTGCTGTGGCCATGCAAGTATTTGCGAACGAGACTCAAATTCGACTAGGCGACTGTCTCTCGTGAGTTCCATGCGCGAGGCCTTGGATGCAACAGGAATTCCTAAACTTGGAAACGCGAAGGAGTTGGGGGTATGGCCTCCCGGATCGGGCTTGCATGCCAGGGCGTTTCAAGCAGGGGCCGTGAGCGCTCACTGCTTGGACGGCAAAACTCAGTTGATCTCTAGCACGGGTCCGTTGGCGGTAGCTAAGATGCGCGGATGCGATTCATGCAACGAAGCGTTGTGCCTAGCTTGGCGAGAGTTGCGCTGCGTTCGCCGCCGCGCCAACGGCGCTGGACATCCCCTATGGCCGCAATGTGCATCGCCAGTGCCCTGGGAGCCTGCCGATCGCCGGTTGCGTTCTACCAGAAGGCCGCATTCGCCGATCCGGTCATGGACATGGCCGACGACCCGCTCCAGACGCACTGGTACGCCAAGCTGTATTTCTCCCTGGAAGGCAGCATCGGCGGCATCGGAACCAGCGGCGGCGGAGGTTGCGGGTGCTACTGAGGATTTTGGCGTTGCTGGCGCTCGCCGTAGCCGCAGCTAGAGGCGCGCGCGCCCAAGGCGAAGAACCGACAGCACCGGGAGCGCCGAAGTCGGCCTCGAACTGGGGCGATCCGGGTACCAAGCGCTTCTCGGCGCAGCTGGGCTTCTACCACCACGCCGACGACTTGGCCGGCAATCCGTTCCTCGACGAAGAGTTGACCGTCATCGAGCCCGTCTTGGTTTGGGACAGCAACGTCTCCGAGAACTTCGGCCACTCGGTGACCTTCTCCTACGACCTGGTCTCCAGCGCTTCGATCGAGCGCCTGAGCGAGTTTCCCGAGCAATCAGGTGCCAGCGGCGACTACTACTTCGGGCTCGACTATGCCGCCCGGCATCGGCGCGGCGAAGGCGAGTGGATCGGGTGGCTGCTGGGGGCCAGCGTGGAGTACGACTACCAGTCGCTGCACTTTGGCGCCAACTACAGCAAGGAAAGCGACGACAAGAACGCGACCAACAGCTTCGCCCTCACCGGGTATTTCGACGCGATCGACATCATCCGCTTCGATGGTGCGCAGCAAGAAGGCACCGACAACCGTTTCTCGCTTGCGGGCACCTACAACTTGTTTCAGGTGCTCACTCCCACCTGGGCCAGCGACCTGAGCGCCACGCTTGCGCTCCAATCGGGCTTCCTGGAGACGGCTTACAACGCGGTCGTGCTCGAGGACCCGAGTTTTCCTGCCAATCCGAACCTGGCCAACACGGCCCAAGGCATCGAGTTCACGGAAGAGCTGCCCGACACGCGCGTGCGGGCCGCGCTGCAGTACAAGGTGCGCCACTACCTGAGCCCGGGGAGAGCTGTCGAGATGGGTGCGCGCGTGTATGGCGACGACTGGGGCATCATGAGTTTGGCCTTGGAGCCTAACTATTACCTGCCGTTGCTGGCCGATCGCGTGAGCGTGAGGCTGCGCTATCGCTACTACACCCAGACCGAAGCCGACGACTTCGAAGAGCATTTCCTGGGCACGACCATCGGCGATCTGCCCGAGTTCCGCACGCAGGACGCCGAGCTGGCGGCCTTCGATAGCCACGGAGTAGGCGCACGCTTCGACTTCGCGCCCCGCGGCAAGCACAAGTGGTACTTCGATCTCAACTACTCGCTGCGCTCCGACGATCTGGACGGGTATTTCGGGGCGATCGGCTACTCCATCTCTTTCTAATCGCAGGTTCGATTGCCATGGCCAAGAAAGTCGCTGCCGTTTGCGTGTTGCTGCTGGGCCTAGGCGCCTGCTCGAGTCCCAAGGCCGCCTCCAACGGGTCCGCCCGCGGCTCCGCCGCTGCTTCGCTCTCGAGCGAGGTCTTGCGCACGCCACTGAGTGACCTCGCCGGAAAGCCGGTGGTCATCGCCGATGCCTTACAAGGCGACAAGAAGGTGGCTCTGGTCTTCTGGCAAGCCTGGTGCGCCCCCTGTCGCGCGGAAGCGCCAGGGCTCGTGGCCGCCAGCCGCAAGTACCCGAACTTGGTGGTCATCGGCGTGGTGTCCGGTCCGGACGAAGCGGTAGACGCAAAATTGCTCGAGCGCACCATCGACGAACTGGACTTGCCTTACCAAAACGTGCGCGACCGGGCGCTGGATTTGACGCGCTCGCTCGACGTTCGCGGCACGCCGACGATCGTCGTGCTCGGGGCCCAAGGCCAGATCTTGTATCGCGGCCATGAATCGCCCGACTGGAACGCCGTGCTGTAGCGCCGGCGGCAAGCGCCTTTCCTTGCACACGCATTCGAATCGTCACTCCCAGCGCTGGGGGCAAGGCTGTTCCTGGCTAGAACCCTGGTGCATGCTGCCGCTTGCATTGGGCGCGTTCGCCGCCGGGTCGGAGGCCGGGCCCTGGCGCGCGCCGGTCGCACAGGCGCAAGGCCAAGCACCCGTCGCTCCACTTAGGTCCGCAAGCGAAGTCACCAAGACCACCATCACCCGCGGAGACGCGCTGCTGCGCGAGTGGCGCGGCGGCGTCATGGGCACGGACTTCCAACTCGAAGCGATCGGCGTGGATGTGGCCGAACTGGACCGGATCCTGGGCCTAGTGCTCGCCGAACTGCGCCGCGTGGAGGATGTGTTCACAGTCTGGCGCGAATCGGAGCTCACGCGGCTCAATCAACGCGCCGGACAAGGCCCCATTGCCGTCAGTCGCGAGGTGGCCGAAGTCATCGCGACTTCGATCGAGTGCGGTCGCATCACCGGCGGTGCTTTCGACATTACGTATTTTCCTCTGCGGCCCTTGTGGGACTACAAGTCGCCCGTGCCTGCGCTGCCCAGCCAGGAACGAATCGAGGCTGCGCTGCGCCTGGTCGACTATGCGCGCATCCAAGTGGACCTCGAGCACAACACGGTCGAGTTGCCGGCGGGCTTTTGCATCGACCTCGGCGGCATCGCCAAAGGCTACGGCGTAGATCGCGCCATGCGGGTCATGCTCGAACAGGGCCTGGAGAATGGCTTGGTGCAGGCCGGCGGCGACACCAAGGCCTTGGGCCGCAAGTTCGGCGAGTCCTGGCAGATCGCCATCAAGAACCCGCGCCGCAAGGGCGAAGTATTCGCTCTGTTGCCGGTCGTGAATCAGTGCGTGCAGACTTCGGGCGACTACGAGCGCTTCTTCGAAATCGACGGCCAGCGCTATCACCACATCATCGACCCACGCACCGGGTGGCCTTCCAAGGGCTGCATGAGCGCCACCGTGATCGGGCCGGATGCCACCTTCTGCGACGGCATTGCCACGGCCATGTGCGTGCTGGGGCCCGAAGCCGGCATGGCGATCATCGAACAGCTCGAGCGCGTGGAAGCCGTGCTGGTGGGTATGGATGGTGAGGTACATCTTTCCAGCGGTCTGAAGCGCTCCGGAATACCTAGTCAGGTGGACAAACGCCCCTAGCGACCGCGGCCTTGCCTGTTGGGAGCGGCCCGGGCGCTGGGCGTCGGTGCGGCATTTCAGTCGGGCTGCTTTCAGGCTTGGTATCTTCTCGGGAGGGAGTTGATTCGAGGAACCGCGTCCATGCAACCCTTTACGCTCAAACAAGCCGCAAACAAGGCGCTCAGCCGGGTCGAGTCAAGCTGCCGGCGAGCCAAGCTGGTCTCGAAGCCCTTGGTGGTCGACTTGGTGGTGACCAAGGCCTGCAACCTGGCTTGCACCTTTTGCAAGGACTATGAGCATCCGGGCGCCAAGAAAGTCGACCGCGAGCAGTTCGAACGTGTTGCCAGGGAGCTGTTTCCCACCGCGCGCTGGCTCAATATCTGTTCCGGTGGTGAGCCCTATTTGCACCTGGGCCTGGAGGACTTGTTGCGCCTGGCCAAGTCCTACAAGGTCAAGCGCTGGGTGCTCTCCAACGCCATGCTGCTCAAGGAAGAGCGTATGCGCGCCATCTTGGAAGAGGGATTGATCGATTCGCACGGTTTTTCTGTCGACGGCATCAAGGCCAAGACCGTCGAGACGATTCGCGTCAACGCCGTGCTCGAGACGTTGCTCGAGAAGATCAACATGGTCTTGCGACTGCGCCAGACGGTCGGTGGCGGACGGCCGGAAGTCGTGATCCGCTATGCGTTGATGCGTCGCAACGTCGAGGAGCTGCCCGAAGCCGTTCAGTACTGGGGAGAACGCGGCGTCGACCGGATCGACACGGGATACTTGAGCCTAGCCAACGGCATCGACAAGCAAGAAAGCCTGTGGTTTCATCAGGATCTCCTGCGGCGCGTGCTCGACGAAGCCAGGACAGTCGCGGCGCGCTACCCCAAGTTGATGCTGCGCACGCCTAACTTGATCGAGGACGAGAAGGTCAAGCTCACGCAACCTTCGCCCTGCAAGGCGCCCTGGGAATTCGTCATGATCGACACCTCGGGACAAGTCTTGCCTTGCTATCGAGCGTTCGAGGCGCTTTCGATGGGCAATTTGTACACGGGAGATACGCGTTCCTTCGCCGAGATCTGGAACAGCTCCACGTACCAGAAGCTGCGCCTAACGGTCAACGATGACAGCCAGCCCAAGCACTACGGCTATTGCTCGACTTGCGAAATGCGTTACGGCTGGAGCCGACTCGAGTCACACTTGGGCGACGAAACCTGGGCCCAAAAGGCCATCGAATCCGGCGCCAAGGACCTGCGCTTCGACCATCGCCGCAAAGGATTCCGCTCCTTCGAGGAAGCCGACGCGCCCAAGCGCTAATCGGAGGCGTCGGTACGGTACCAGGCTCGAATCCGTCGGTACGTCGGTACGTCGGTACGGTACCAGGCTCG
>JAKFYL010000078.1 GCA_021730845.1 Planctomycetota bacterium
CTTGAGCACCGGAAACGCGCCTTCGACCAGCCGGCGCCAGCGAGACCGGCCAACGCGCATTTCCGTGGAGCACAAGAGCGCGTTCAAGGCCATGCAAGCCTTGGCCTCCGGATCCGTTTCGACGGCCAGCGCGTCCATGAGCGCCTCCAGGGCGCCGATGCTGCGCAATTTCCACAGACCTTTTGCCGCCGCAAAGCGCACGTGTGGGGACGGATCCTGGAGCCGCACCAACCAAGCCTGGGATGTCTCCTCGTCCAGCGAGCGCTCCAGCCGATAGCGCGCATGTTTCAGCACTCCCTCGCGCTCGGCACCCGCTTCCCACTCACGCAGCCAATCTCGCCAGGTTCCATTGGGATTTTCGCGCGCCAGGTCGAACACCAAGGCCCAGCCCAGGAAGTGCACCAGCAGATTTTCTCGCGCGTCATAGCGGTCGCTGGCAGACAAAGCAAGCAGGCGCTTGATAGCTTCATTCGTCAGCTCTTGGGCGCGCAGTTCGCGCAGCGGCCAGCAAGCCAAGCCGTCGACCACCCAATGCCGGTTCGACTCGGCGCCGTCGCCCCACAGCGTGGCAAGGCCCTCTTCGAACCACAGCGGCACGCTTTCTGATTCTTCCGCCAGTCGCGCGTGGACCAGTTCGTGCACAGAGGTGCCCATTTCGGAAGTGGCCAGGAACACGCCACTGGGCGAGAACGGCAAGGCTCCACCGCGAACGTGCCAGGCGCGCACCCGCGCGGCGCCGATGCCTGGGACCTTTTCGATGCCGTCGAGCTCCGTTTGGCCGCTACCTGAGGGGGGTGCAGCGCCTTCGCTAGCGGGCTCCGGCATGGCGTGCACGTCGATCCTGCGCCGGAAGGACCCCATGCGCGCTTCCACGGCCTCGAAGGCAGCCCCCAGCGTGCGTTCGAGCACGTCCAGGTCCACTTGCGTTTGGTCGCGCGTATAGATGGTGAAGTTCTGCGTGCGACGCGCCGTCTCCCAAGAAGTGCACGAACCTAGCCCTAGGCACGCCAATAGCCCTCCCAGAAACAGCCGGGCTGGCGGGTGCAGGCGGTCCTTGCGCAACATGAGTCAATTCCTCTCGCCCAACATCTGCAGGCGCACGCTTTCGAACTCCGAGCCGGGTTTCCACTGTGGCCAGCCGGCATCTGATGCCACGTGCAAACCCAAGCGGAAGAGCATGCGCAGATCCTGGATGGCGCCGCTCAAGTCCCAGTCGTCGCGGACTTCGTCGGATGGTTTGTGGTAGTCGTTGGTGGTGTAGGCTTGCTTGCGCTCGCGCCCGTACTCCGGGGATTGGCCCAAGTAGTCGTCGCCCGAATCGAAGTGGATGGCGGGCACTCCGCGCTTGGCGAACTCGAAGTGGTCGGAGCGGTAGAAGAAGCCCTTCTCGGGTTCCGAATCGGGGCGCAACTCGCGGCCCATTTGGCGCGCGATATCCGCCAAGGAGTCCTCCAGCGTGGTTTGGCCCATGCCGATCACGATCAAATCCTTGGTGGGGCCCCAGGCGTTCAATCCGTCCATGTTGATATCGGCGAGCGTGCGCTCGAGCGGCACCAGAGGATGGGTGGCGTAGTACTTGGAACCCAGCAAGCCCTTTTCTTCCGCGGTCGTGGCCAAAAACAGCACGGACCGCGGCGGACGGTGAGCTTTGGAAGCAAACGCGCGCGCGATCTCCAGCAATCCGCCCACGCCGCTCGCGTTGTCCAAGGCGCCGTTGTAAATGCCGTCGCCTTGGGTGACCTTCTCGTCTCGTCCCAGGTGATCCCAGTGGGCCGTGTACACTACGAATTCGTCGGATCGAGGACCTTGGCCGGTGATCTTGGCCACCATGTTCTTCGACTGCACTTGGCGCAATCGATTGGCGATCTTGCAGTCGAAACGGGCCTTCAATGGCACCGGACGGAAGTCGCGCTGCTTGGCCGCCTGTTGCAACTGCGACAGGTCCTGCCCGCAGGCTTTGAACAACTTGTCGGCGATGTCGTTTCGTAGCCAGCCCTCGACTTCGACCCGCGAAGCGATGGCTTGGGCATCCACGATGTCGAAATTCTCCCGACTCCAACTGCCCTCCACGACTTCGTAGGGGTACCCGGCCGGTTGCTCGTCGTGGATGATCAGTACCGCTTTGGCCCCCTTTTGGCTGGCGATTTCGTACTTGTAGGTCCAGCGTCCATAGTACGTCATGGCGCGTCCCCGGAACGCGCTGTCGTCGAAGCGCGTCGGATCGGAGGCGTCCATTACCGCAGGATCGTTGATCAGCATGACCACCGTCTTGCCACGCACGTCGACGTCCTTGAAGTCGTCCCAGTTGTACTCCGGCGCAACGACGCCGTAGCCGACGAACACCAGCTCCGAGTCGAGCACCTGAGTTTCCGGAACCATCTTGCGCGAGAGCGCTACGTAGTCGCGCGGAAACTCCAGAGGCAGCGGCAAATTGCCGACTTGGAATTGCGCTTGGGGGGAACCCAGGAATCCAACCAGCGGAACGTTTTGGAAGTAGGTTCCATCGGGATTGCCCGGCTCCAGACCCAATTCTCGAAACTGCCGCTCGAGGTAGGCCACCGTCAACTCCTCGCCGCGAGTTGCCGGCCCGCGCCCCTCGAATTCGTCGGACGAAAGCTGGCGAATGTGGCCCATCAAGCGTTCGGCATCCCAAGCGCCTTCCCCGGCACTCGCCGCGGTTTCCATCTGCGTGACCGCGCCGGGCGGGACAGCCGCACCTGCGCCCTGCGCGGGTCCAGGCCGCGGCTCGGTCGCTTGGGGTTGCTTGGCTTGCGCCGTGTAGCCCGGGCTTCGGCGGGCAACGACACCCGCCGGGGCTTCACATCCGGCGAATAGGGCAAGCGCGGCAATCGCCGCGGACCAGACTGCGCTGTGGTGCGATCGTGGGCTCATGCCTACATGGTGTACACCAGAAAGGTCTGTTCCTGTAGAGGCCGGCTAGCGGGTATGGTGGGCGAGTGCATCCTGGGCCCTTTCTAGGGTCCCAAGGGGTGCGCTTGATCCACTCGCACTACCCTTACACGTACCTGACAGGGCCGGGACCTACACCGGTCCAGCGCTAGGAGAAACCATAGATGGCCAGCTTTCGTTGTGAGCTCGATGCGGAGAAGCACATCGTGCTTGTCATGGTCACGGAAGACGACGGCAGCGAGCACGATTACCAGTTCGATTTCGATCCACGTTCGGGCCGCTACGAGTTTTCGGAGCGCGACCTGCTCGAGCGCGATTTCGGCGATGAATGGGTCGACCAGATGGAGAACGAAGTGCGCCGCCTGATCGGCAAGGCGCTGGACGGCAAGAAATTCGATGACCCCTGGTAGCGCACCTGAGCCAAGTCGCAGGTCCGGCTCGAATGGCGTGTCGACGCGCGGGCTAGAGCGCGCCTTCTTGATCGTGCTCGATTCCCTGGGCGTGGGCGCCTTGCCCGACGCAGCGGCCTACGGCGACGCCGGCGCGCACACACTTGACCACCTGGTGCAGAGCACAGGCGGGTTGATAGCGCCCAATCTGATCAAGTTGGGCTTGGGAAACATCACCGGAGTCAGCAACGTGCCGCGCACCCAGTCGCCGCGCGGTGCCTTTGGCCGCATGTGCGAACGCTCACCGGGCAAGGACACCTCCACCGGCCACTGGGAGCTGATGGGGCTAGTACTCGAACGCCAATTCCCGGTGTTTCCACAGGGCTTTCCCCAGGAATTCATCGAGCGCTTCGTGCAGCAGGCCAGATTGCCCGGAGTCCTTTGCAACCGCCCCGCTTCGGGAACGACCGTGATCGAACAACTGGGCGCCGAGCACCTGGCCACCGGCAAGCCGATCGTCTACACCAGCGCCGATTCCGTGTTCCAGATCGCCGCCCACGAAACGGAGTTCGGCTTGGAGCGCCTGTACGAATGCTGCACCATCGCACGCCAGCAGCTCGACGAGTACGGCGTGGGGCGTGTGATCGCGCGGCCGTTCGTCGGCACGCCTGGGAAATTCAAGCGCACGTACAATCGACGTGACTACTCCTTGGCGCCCTTTGGGCCAACGTCGTTGGATCGGCTCGTGGAACAGGGCGTACCCACCATCGGAGTCGGCAAGATCGAGGACATCTTCGCCGGTGTCGGTGTGCAGCAGTCCATCCATACCGAGGGCAACCAGGATGGAATGGCCAAGACGCGTGAACTCGTGCGCACCCTGGAGCACGGCCTGGTGTTCGTCAATTTGGTCGATTTCGACATGCTCTACGGGCACCGCCGCGATGCGCCCGGGTACCGCCGGGCCCTGGAAGAGTTCGATCGCGAATTGGGCGCCACGCTCGACGAACTCGGCCCGCGCGATCTGGTCCTGCTCACGGCCGACCACGGCAACGATCCGACTTTCACACACAATACGGACCATACGCGCGAGTACGTGCCGATTCTCGCGTGCGGCAGCGCCTGCAGGAGCGGCGTCGACCTTGGGACCCGCACGAGTTTCGCCGATGTCGGCGCAACTTTGGAAGAAGCGTTTGGGGGGCAGCCCGGCGGGCGTGGGCGATCATTCTGGCCGGAAATCGTTCCGGCCTAGCTCGCACGCACACCCATGGGACTGGATCTGCGCGAACTGCTGCGGACCAAGCGGGCTGGGGCGGCCCTGTCGCAGGAACAAATCACTCAGTTCCTGACGGGGTACTGCGCGGGCGAAATTCCCGACTACGTGGCCTCCGCGTTGCTGATGGCCACCTTCATCCACGGCATGCAGCCGCTGGAACTGGAACAGTGGACGCGGTCCATGCTCGAGTCTGGCGAAACTTTGGATCTTTCGCGGCTCGCGGCGCCCAAGTCCGACAAGCATTCGACCGGGGGTATCGGCGACAAGGTCTCGATTCCGCTGGCGCCGGCCGTGGCTGCTTGCGGCGTGGCCGTGCCCATGATCAGCGGACGCGGACTAGGGCACACGGGCGGTACGCTGGACAAGCTGGAGGCGATCCCCGGCTTTCGCACGGACCTGTCGGCTGCGGATTTCCGGCGCGGCTTGGA
>JAKFYL010000418.1 GCA_021730845.1 Planctomycetota bacterium
ATTCTTCACCGGCATGCGCGTGCTCGACTCGGAAGGACTGGTGTGGCCCGAGGCCAAGCGAGCTGCCGGCCAAGTGGACTTGATCCGCAAGCACCGCCCGCGCTACGTGATGCTGGTCGTGCACAACCCTTGGATCGAGGATTTCTTGGCGGACCCCATCTCCGCGGATTACACGCCGATTCGGCGCTGGAACAAACACGGCGACAAGGATCTGTGGCCCAGCCCGGATTCGCTCGGGGGATCCTGGGTCCAGGACTACTTGTTGTATGAGCGCAAGGACCAGAGCGGGACCTAGCGCAACTGGGCCCAAAGCACGTCCGGCGCCACGAGCATGCAAGCACCTTCGAACCGCCCTGCGCGCCCTCTGAGCAGCTCCGCCGTGCGCGAGCTAGAAAAGCGCGCCGCGGCGGAGCTGGGCCTCTTCGAACCGATCCTGATGGAAACCGCAGGTGCGGGAGCCGCGCGCGCGCTGCTCCAGCGCTGGCAATCTCCGCGCGGGAAGGTGCTGATCCTGGCCGGCAAAGGCAACAACGGCGCGGATGGGGGCGTGATGGCTCGGCACCTTTCCTGCGAAGGGCTAGCTGCCCGAGTCTTGTACTTGTGCGACTGTGAACTCCAGCAGAGCCAAGCACGAATCGTGCGCCAAGCGTCGATACGCCTTGGACTCGCCGGCGAACGCGGCAGCGAGCTGCAGGAATTGCGGCAAGCTCTGGCCGGGCTCGGAGAAAGCGACGTGCTGGTCGACGCGCTGCTGGGCACGGGCAGCACCGGCCCGCTCCGGCAAGATCTGGCTCAGTGGATCGAGTTCGCAAACACCGCGACCAAGCCCCTGCGCATGGCCCTGGACATTCCCTCCGGGCTCGACCCCGACACGGGCCAGGGCCTTGGATGCGTGTTTCGTGCCGACTTCACCGCAACCTTCCTTGCTCCCAAGCCGGGGCTATCTGGCGACGTCGGACGAGCCCACGCGGGCGAGGTGGAGGTCATCTCCCTCGGCCTGCCCTGGACCTGGTAGGCAAGCGGCGTCGTCCGCATTCACTTGGGCTCGAGGATGCGCGCCAGTTCGGACTGCTCCACTTTTTGACCGCGGTACTCGATGCCGCCCTCGATGGAAAGCGGCGTGCCCACGCGCAAGGCGCGCAGGTCCTGGGTTTGGAAGGCGCCGCCCTCTCCCAGGGGTTCGATGGCCAGCGCCGGGTACTTGCTCGAAGTCCGCAAGCTGTTGTCAGGCCCCAGCCACAATCCGCGCAAGCCCTGCAGCGAAACCAGCGGACGGTCGCCGCAACCGGGCGCGAACTCGAAACGATTGCCCAGCAGCACCAGCTCGCTCACGGGTTCGCCTTCCGGCGCCCAGACCAGCAGCGCCCCTGTGCCGTAGGGCTCGCCGGGATTCGTCAGCGCGCTCAACGCGGCATCGAACCCGGTGCGAATCTGATTGTTTTCCAGCCACACCGTGCCCTGGTGGCGACCGGCGAAAGTCAGAGAACACCCGCCCTTGAAATCGTCCCCCGCGGCCAAACACACGTCGCTGATCTTGCAGCCGCGCACGGTGATCTTGCCCGCTCCGGGTGGGCCCTGGGCGATGCGCGACGTCACTTGCAAGAAAGTGCGACCCAGGCGCGAGGCATCGACGTTCTCGATGCGAATGTCGCCCGCTGGATTCTGCAGATAGAACGCGTGTTCGTGTTGGATGTCGTGGATCGTCGATCGACCGCGCACCCCGCGCCATTGGAAGTCCTTCAACGCCCGGCCGTAAACGCCCCACTTGGATTCCTTGCCCGTGCGGCGCAGGTGGTCATAGCCGCCTTCGATGTGGCAATCTAAGAAGTGGATCGAATCGTGGGACTGCCCGGGGCCGACCTCGTAAAAAATGACCGCGGTGCGATAGGAAGCCTGAATCGTCAGTCCCTCGAAGATCAGAAAGCCGTGGCGCTTTTGCTGCACGAAGGCGATCGTGTCGCCGCCGTCGGCATGCCGCAGGACGCGCACCCGGCCCAAGGCGCGCACGGTCACCGGACGACTGTTGGCTCCGCCGTTGGTGATGGCGTTGTCGTCCGCGGGCCGCTCGAAGCCCACGGCAAAGGCGGGATAGTCCCCGGGGGCAAGCTCGATCAAGGTCCCGGGTTTCGAGAGTTCCAGGGCGCGCGCGATCGGATTGGTGGCCGCCAGCCGGGGCTGGCCGGAGACCTGCACACTGTTCGGGGTGCAGGAAATGCGCCCTTGAGCTTGGCCCAAAGCGGTCAGCGCGCCGGCCACGACGAGAAGCAAGCAGGGCGCACGCAACCAGGATCGGGGGGTGTTCATGGAAGCCCAAGCTTAGCCCGCAGCGCCTGGGCGCCGATCCTTTCGGCCACGATTGGAAGTGCAAGCGGCACGCGCCCTTGCCCGCGCGGCCCCCGCGGCCATGCGGCCTTGCCTGCAAAGCTGCCGTGGCTGGGTAGCCAAGGCTGGGGGCGCTATCCTCATCCAACCAAGGCGCATGAAAAAGCCCGCCGCAAAGCGTCCGACGTCGTCCTCGCCCGGTAAGGTGCGCGAGTTTCCCATCGCGCTCCTGGGGCAAAAGTTCATGGGCAAGGCGCACTCCAACGCCTGGTCGCAAGTGGCACGCTTTTTCGACCTGCCGCTCGAACCCGTGATGCACACCGTCGCAGCGCGCGACGCCGCGGAGCTAACGGCCTTCGCGCGCCGCTGGGGTTGGCGCAACGCCTGCGCGGACTGGCGCCAAATCGCACAGCTCGACGAGGTGCGCCTAGTCGACATTGGAACACCCAACCACCTACACAAGGAGCAGGCCTTGTGCATGCTCCAGGCGGGTAAGCACGTGGCTTGCGAGAAGCCGCTGGCAGCCACGCTGGACGAGGCGCGGGTGATGCATGAGGCGGCCCTGGCGGCCCGGCGCAAAGGTCAACAAACGTTCGTGTGGTTCAACTACCGCCGCGTGCCGGCGATCGGACTCGCCTGGCGCCTCTTGCGGGAGGGCAAGCTGGGCCGCGTGCGGCATGTGCGCGCCCACTATCTCCAAGAGTGGGGCGGACCGCAGACTCCCATGTCCTGGCGTTTCGAGAAGAAGCTCGCCGGCTCGGGCGCGCACGGCGATTTGAACGCCCACATCGTCGACCTGGCGCGTTTCTTGGTGGGGGAAGAAATCGAATGCGTGCACGGCGCGGTAGCGCGCACGTTCATCCAGTCGCGCGCTGCGCCGGCCGGCACAAAGTCCGCGCGCAAACGCTGCGACGTCGACGACAGCTTGCTGTTTTGCGCCAGCTTCGAAGGCGGCGCCACGGCCAGTTTCGAAGCTTCGCGCTTGGCCATCGGCCACCAGAACGACAACTCCATCGAAATCAACGCCGAGCACGGCTCGCTGCGATTTGGTTTCGAGGACATGAACTTGCTGTGGCTGGCCGACGGCGACGGCCGCGGCAAGACCGATGGCTTCCGGCGCATCATGTGCACCACGGCCGGTCAGCATCCCTGGGTCGAGGCCTGGTGGCCCAGCGCGCACCTATTGGGCTATGAGCACGGCTTCGTCAACATGGCGGCCGACATGTTGCGCCAACTCGCCGGCAAGAAACCCGAAATCCCACTGCCGGATTTCGAGGATGCCTACCAAACGCAGCGTGTCCTGGAAGCTGCGCTCCAAAGCGCGCGCAAAGGCGCCAGCGTGCGCCTTGATCAGGTACGCTAAAAGCGCATCTCCAACAAGCGACGCATCACCATGCCCCGACCCCTGTGCCTGTTCACCGGCCAATGGGCCGATCTATCCCTGGAAACCCTAGCTGCCAAGGCCAAGCAGTTCGGCTACGACGGCCTGGAACTCGCCTGCTGGGGCGACCACTTCGACGTGCAGCGCGCGCTGCAAGAAAAGGACTACGCGCGCCGGCACTGGGAGGTGCTACTCGACCATGGCCTTGTCAGCCTAGCCATATCCAACCACCTGGTCGGCCAAGCCGTTTGCGACCGGATCGACGAGCGCCATCGCGGGATCCTACCCGCGCGCATTTGGGGCGATGGCGATCCCGAAGGCGTACGCCAGCGCGCCGCCAAGGAGATGGCGGACACCGCCCGCGCCGCGCGGCGCTTTTTCGATTGCGCGCCAAAGAGCGTTCAGTCGGTGCTCGCGCGCACCAAGCGCACCGTGGTGGTGGGGTTTACCGGTTCTTCGATCTGGCACCTGAACTATTCTTTCCCGCCCGTCAGCCCCAGCCAGATCCAAGCTGGATACGACGATTTCGCCAAGCGCTGGGGCCAGATCCTGGCCACCTTCGCCGAAGTGAACGTGCATTTCGCGCTCGAAGTGCATCCCACGGAGATCGCCTTCGACTGGGCCACTTCGACAAGGGCCCTGGCCGCACTCGGCGGCCACGCACACTTTGGCTTCAACTTCGATCCCTCGCACTTTGGCTATCAGGGCGTCGATTACTTAGGGTTCCTGCGCCAATTCGGCGAGCGCATTTTCAATGTGCACGTCAAGGACGTGCACTGGGGACGCCGCGCAGCTCCCATCGGAGTGTTCGGAGGCCACAGTTCCTTTGGCACCGCAGGACGCTTTTGGGACTTCCGCTCTCCCGGTCGCGGCCGCATCGACTTCGAAGGCATCGTGCGCACCTTGGCGGGGATTGACTACCACGGCCCCCTGACGGTCGAGTGGGAGGACCCGCACATGGACCGCGAATTCGGCGCCACCGAAGCGGCGGCGTTCGTGCGCCGGCTCGATTTCCCATCCTCGAACGTGGCCTTCGACGCAGCTTTCGAAAAGAACGCCAAACCACCTGCCGCTAAGCCGGCCTCGGCCCGCGCGCGCAAGTAGCCCCCCGGTTTCTCCGCAGTTCCGTCCGCACTTTCAAAGGTCAGGCGCATGTCCCAAGCCTCTAGCAGCCCCGCGCTCGCGGGCGTCTTGCGTTGTCGGCTCTCGCTGATGATGTTTCTGCAGTACGCCATTTGGGGCGCTTGGCTGCCGCTCTTGTGGCCGTTCTTGTCCGGGCACAAGAGCG
>JAKFYL010000340.1 GCA_021730845.1 Planctomycetota bacterium
GCATTGACGCGATCGATCGCTACATCGACCAGCGTCCCTTGCTCGAAATCCTGCGTTCCGGCGTGACGGGCGTGCGTACCCAGGCGGGTGCGCAAGCGCGCGTGGGCGGACTCGGTTCCTTCTTGCGCCTGCATCCCACGCGTCCGTTGGAGGAGGTCGTACTGCTCGAGGACTGCTGCCTCTCCGCGACCGCCGGAGTGACCCGCGGTGGGCGCGGACAAGACATTTTCGAGCGCATGTCGGAAATCGACCGGCTGATCGCCGACTTGAAGCAAGGCAACTCCTATCTGATCGCCAAGAACGAGTACAAGCACGAACTCGGCGAATGGCAGAAGAAGATGGCGCAGAAGCAAAAAGAACTGGAAGACGGCTTCAAGAAGGCCAAGAAGGACCGCGAGAAGGAGGAGGCCGACGCCAAGACCAAAGGCAAAGAGTTCAAGGACAAGGAATACAAAGAAGACAACAAGCCGACGGAGCCCAAGTTCGAAGAGGAAGGCGAGGTGTTGGCGCGCGTCGTCAGTGGCCAGATTCCGCTGGTGGTCGAGGCACATCGCAACGCTGAGCTGCGTGCGCTCTTGGAGGGCACCAAGGAATTTCCGCGCTTGCGGTTGGTCCTCGCGGGAGGCTCGGACGCGCTCACCGTTGCAGATGAATTGGTCGAACGCTCGATTCCCGTGCTGATTTGGCCGGTGACCGCGGCTGCAACCTTGGACAACTCCGCGGAACGTCCGCGCGAGTTCCGGCGCGCGGATTTGGGCTTGGCTTCGCGTCTGACGGAGGCTGGGGTGGAGGTGCTACTGGGCAGCGGCGGGGCCAATTCGACCGGTAGCCGCGACTTGCCCGTGCTCGCAGCGCTGGCCATCGGCAACGGACTCGATCGACAGATCGCCTTCCAAGCACTGACGTTGGGTGCGGCGCAAGCAGTCGACGTAGCGGACCGCCTGGGCACCGTCGAGGTGGGGAAAGACGCGGACATCCTCGTGCTGGACGGAGAACCTCTTTCGACCACGACGCGCGTCCGTCACGTCGTAGTCGCCGGTGATTTGGTTTGGTCGGCTCAATGACAACTAGGAACATGCGCATGTGGTTGACCGCATTCATCGCCGCGAGCCCGCTCGCGCTGACCAGTCCGGCAGCGGTTTCCGCGCCTCAGTCCAGCGTGCTCCTCAAGGCCGAGTACGTGTTGCTGCCGGACGGCAGCACCTTGAAGGACGGCCGAGTGCTAGTCGTCGACGGCAAGATCGCCGCTGTGGGAGCGGACGTGGAGTTGCCGGCCAAGGGCAGCCAAGTGACGCTTTCCGGCTGGTTGACACCGGGCTTGATTGCCGGACGCAGCTTTGCGGGTGCCCACGGAGAAAGCCACGACGAAACTCGTTCGCTCTTGGCGGAAGCGCGCATTCTCGATGCGTTTCAGCCATCGCACTCGGACTTTTCGCGGGCCGCCGCAGCAGGCATTACCAGTTTGGTTTTGGCTCCCAGCCCTGAAAACGTCGCCGGCGGCCTAACCGCGGTGGTGAAAACCCACGGCGGAGAAGTACTCAACAAGGAGGCGCACCTTGCGCTGTCCTTCTCGTCCGAGGCGCTGACTCTTCAACGCCCGCCCACCAGCTCCAGTGGAGCGGTGCAAGCCCTGTCGGAGCGTCTCAAAGCACCTGAAGGCGGCCCTTTCGCGCTCGCCGCCGCGGCGCGCCTGCCTGTATACCTGGCGGCGAATTCGCGCGACGAAATCCAGCGCGCGCTGCGCTTCGCGGGCGACTGGCACTTGTCGGGCGCGCTCGTTGGTGCCCCGTACGCAGGCGAACTGGCTGAGTCGATTCACAAGTCGGGTCTGGGGGTCATCGCCGGCCCGCTCGTCAGCGGCACCGATAGCCGCGTGCTCGAGGGTTTGGTGGCCTTGGAGAAGCAAGGCGTGCCGCTGGCGTTTGCCGTGGACGCGCCGCGCTTCGACCCGGCCGCGCTGCGTTTGGCTGCTGCGCTGTGTGTGCGCGCTGGGATGTCTCAGCCCTGCGCGCTGCGCGCCCTCACCTCCGATGCTGCCAAGCTGTCGGGGGTGGCCGACCGCGTCGGCAGTTTGAGCAAGGGCTTGGATGCCGACCTGGCCTTGTGGACAGGTTCGCCCGTGGATTTGAGCAGCCAGCTCAAGGCCGTTTGGATCGCAGGCCAGCCCGTGGCGATCGAGTCCAAGAATCTAGGAGCATCGAAGTGAAGCACGCGCAACGCACGGCTCGCGTTTGGATTGCCGCGTGGGCTTGCTGTCCCATTGCCGCCGCGTCCCAAGCTGGCCATACCATCGAGCTGCCTCAACGTCACGATTGGGTGATCCAGGCGCAGGCGATTTACACCGCCTCCGAGTCCAGAAGTGCTGCACTCGAAAAAGGCGGTGTGGTGCACGTCGTGGACGGCAAGATCGGTGCGATCTCCGCCGTGGAATCCGCGGCGCAGGGCGGCACCTATTTCCTCGAGGTGGCAGCGATCACACCCGGGATGATCGATCTCTCGGCCCGCATGCACAAAGGCCTCCTGTCGGTGGAACAGTCTCAGGAACTCGTGCCCTCGCTCGAAGTAAGCGAGGGGATCGACTACTTCGACGAGCGCTGGTTGTCACTGGCGCGCAGCGGTGTCACGACCGCTTTGGTATCGCCGCCGGATTTCAATGTGGTCGGGGGACTGGCGGTCGCGGTCAAGACTTGGGGACCCTACGACGAATCCGCGCGCGTTGTGAAGCAAGCCGCGGCCATGCGCGGCGCGATGGGTTCCCAGCCCAGCGCGCGCAACCATCCCGCTTTTGGCGCGCCGACGGACATCTACGCGCGCCGTCCCACGACGCGCATGGCGGTTGAGTGGGAGCACCGCAAGGCGTTCTACGACGCCAGTGCGGCGCGCAAGGATCCCAGCAAGGCCGTCGAAGGCAGCGCCACGTTGGGGCAAGTGCTCGATGGCACGCTGCCGTACATGGTCCAGGCTTGGGCGACCCAAGACATCCGCACCGCTATCTATCTGAAGGAAGAAATCGAGCGCGAATTGGGCGGCAAGCCGTTGATGCTCATCGACGCGGCCGCCGAAGCTTGGCGCGAACTGGACTTGCTGGTGCGCAGCAAAGTGGCGGTGGTCCTCCCGCCTTACCAACTGCAAGGCCGCACGACGGACAATGCCTTCATCGCACTCGACACTGCGGCCAAACTAGCCGCCCTGGGCGTTCCGTTCGCGCTGTCAGCCCACGGCGCAACGGACGTGGAGTCCACCCTGGATCGCCAAGCAGGTTGGGCCATGCGCGGCGGACTCTCCTTCGAAGCGGCTTTGGCCTCGGTCACGCTCCAGCCGGCACGCCTGATCGGCATCGCCGGGCGCGTCGGCAGCCTGGAATCCGGCAAGGACGCCGATTTGGTGCTGTGGAACGGCCCGCCATTCGAAGCCACCAGTGCCGTGATCGGAGTGATCCTGGATGGCCGTTTGATTCTCGATCCGCGCAAGAAATAGCCCCAAACAGTCCCCGACTCGTTCTCGATGCCTCGCTTCGTTTCTCCGCTCTGGTCCCTTTCCTTTGCCAACATGCAAGTTCGCCGCAACGCCCTCCAAGTCTTCGCCGCCGCCACTCCGACTTTGCTTGCTTTCGCGAGCCTGGCCAGTCTGGGCCAGGCAGCGGGCGACCAGAAGCTGGCAATCAAGACCGCGCGCGTCATCCCTGCTCCGGGGGCGGAGGCGATCGAGAAGGGAATCATCGTGATCGAGGGCGGCAAGATCGTTGCCGTCGGCGGTCCCGACACCAAGATCCCTTGGGACGCGCCCGTGATGGACGCGTCGAAGTGGACCGCCTTTCCGGGATTCGTCGAAGCGCACACGAACCGCGGGATGGATCGTGCCAATGAGGCCATTGACGTCGCGCCGTTCCTATCGGTTCGCGATTCGATCGACCCGGTGAGCTTCTACTTCGAAGACTCCGTGCGCTGGGGCGTGACGACCATCAACGTGCAACATGGACCCGATTGCGTGATCGGCGCCCAGGGCATGATCGTCAAGCCGGTGGGGATCACCATGGAAGAAATGATGGTCAAGCCCTCCTACGGCCTGAAGCTCTCGGCCTCGGCCAAACGCGGCATGTCCGCGGCGACGCAGGCTCAAGCGCTGCGCGGCACCTTCGCCAACTTGCGCCGCAGCTTGGAAAAGCAGGTCCAAGAGAAAAAGGACGGCGATGATCGCGCGCGCCGCGAAGCCCTGTTCCAAGGCCGGGATTTGAGCGGAGAAAACGCCAAGGGTCGCGCCATGGGCGGCAGCGCCTGGAAAGTCGAAGGTCTCGAACTGATTCCGCGCGGAGAAGTCGACGAAAAACTCGAGCCGCTGCTCGACTTGGTGGAAGGCCGGTTGGCGGCATTCGTGCATTGTGGCCGCGCCACGGACGTCCACTTGGCCCTGGAGATCGCGCGCGACAACGGATTCCTGGCGCGCACCGTGCTCGTGCTGGCCGGCGACGCCTGGAAAGCCGCAGATGTGATCGCCGAGGCGGGCACGCCGGTGGTGTGGTCGAGCGCCGTGGTTTACAGCGAGCGGGACATCGGCAACGGCGAGGAGCGCAAGACGTTCGTTCCGGGAGAACTCGCCAAGCACAACATTCGCTTCGCCCTCAGTTCGAGCAACACCACCACGGAATCCTTGTGGTACCAAGCGGCGCTGAGCGTCGGCCAGGGCCTTTCACGCGAGCAAGCTCTGGCAGCGGTGACGACCACACCGGCGCAGATCCTGGGGCTTGGCAATCGCGTCGGCAGTCTGGAAGCCGGCAAGGATGGCAACGTGGTCTTGTTCTCCGGCGATCCGCTCAGTGCCCAATCTTGGGTGCAAAAGGTCGTGGTGGACGGCAAGGAGGTTTACGACCGTGCCACCGACATCCGCAACCGGCACTTGCTCGAAGGCGTGGCGCCCGACAGCACCGATGCCATGGGCGCGCCGCCGGAAGAGCCGCACGTCCATGACGATGGCACCGGCGAGGAGCACGAC
>JAKFYL010000305.1 GCA_021730845.1 Planctomycetota bacterium
GATCCACTGGACCAGGAAACGACCGAAATAGGCCGCGTTTCCAACCCAACCCAGCGTCTCGAAGAAAGTGTGCATGTCCGCCCGGCCAGCATGACCGGCGGACGACCGGGGTCAAGTAGCCTGGCCGCCCCCTTCGAGCATGAGCCCCTCGTGCTGGTCGGCGGGCACGCGCGGCAAGATCACGTAGAATCGAGCACCCCCAAGCGGGGAGTCTTGGATCGTGACCGTACCGCCTTGGCGATCGACTGCCGATTTCACGATGGCCAGCCCCAAGCCGTAGCCGATGCGCCGGCCAGACGCGGTGGGACCGCGCACGAATGGGTCGAATATGCGCTCGCGAGCCGAGACCGGAATGCCCGGCCCAGCGTCATCCACGCAAACGATCAATTTGCCGGCTTGACCGCGCAGCAGCACGGTCACGCGGCCGCCGTTCGGACTCCACTCCACGGCGTTGGCGGCTAGGTTCCTGAGCGCCCGCAGCAGCCCTTCCCGATCGCCCTCCATGCGTGTGTCGCCTTCGCGCGCCAGCTCCAATTCCACGCCATGGCGGCGCGCGTGAGAGCGTTCGCGTTGCAATCGAATCTCGGCTTCGTCGAAAAGATCGAACGCTTCGGGCTCGGTGCGTTGCTTGGACGCGTCTTGCTTGGCGCAGATCGTGACCAAGTTGTCGATGGCGTCGCCCAGGTCGCGCATTTCTTCGAGGTGCGACTCGAGCAGCTTGCGGTAGCGATCGTTGTCGCGCGGCTGGAGCAGTGCCACCTCGGTTTCACCCACCAAGTTCTGGATGGGGGAGCGCAGTTCGTGGGCCATGCTGGCCAGCAGCACGCGGTTGCGTTCACTTTCGGTGTGAATGTTGCCGAGCAGCTCGCGCAAGGCGTTGGCTACGTCCCGAATTTCATCGGGCGCGTCTTGGTTGTCGATCTTGACCTCGGAGCCGGGGCCGCGCACCGCGCGCGCGCTGTCGGCCACGCGACGCAACTGCATGGAGACGCGCTGGATCAAGAACAATCCCAAAACCGCGCCGATCAATCCGTAGGCCCCGATGATGGCGAAAGCGAACCACTGGTAGCGGCGCAGCTTGCCCATGTGCGAGCGTCCGTCGAGCACCAACCCGACAGCCAGATCGCCCTTGAGCGGTTCCGTGCGCCAGCGCAAGCCACCTTCGAGTCGGTGGGTCTTGTTGAGCGGCTCGACCTGCGGATAGGACTCGCTCAGCAGGCTGGTTTCGCCGTAATCCTCGCCCCATTGCTTGGGCACGCGCATGTGCCACACGCGCCAGGCCATGGGCTCGGCATGGGTCTCGGCAAAGCGCCGTGTCACGCGCTCGAAGTCCTCGCTTTTCAGCCGACCCATATGGCGTACCTCTTTGGTTCCATCGGGATTGGAGACGGACTCGTACATCTCCTGGTCCAGCAGGTAGCGCATTTCCTTGACCATGCTCACGGCCAAGGCATCGAGCTCGTCGTTTACCGATTGGCGCAGGTAATACGTGCTCGTTACCGCCAGTAGCGCCGCCAACAGGGTGGTGCTGAGCAAGAACAGCCGCGTAGCGCGCCCCGCGAGCGACCAATGCGAACCCCTCTCCGAACGCGATTCGAGCGCGTCCTGGTCCTCGTCGTTCGAACTGGAGATTCGCTCAGCGGGGGGGCGCCAATCTTCCTTGGGAGCTAAGCGCGTCTGGATCAACCAGCCACCGCGAGTCGATAACCCTCACCGCGCACGGTGTGGATCAGCGACGGGCCATGGGCATCGACCTTGCGTCGCAACCTACCAATGTGAACGTCCACGAGATTGGTCTGGGGTTCGCCCTCGATACCCCACACATCCCGCAACAAATCCACCCGCGAAAGCACCTTGCCGTCCGCGCGCGCCAGCGCCAACAGCAAGTCGAACTCGCGGGGCGAGAGATCGACATCCGATCCCGCGCGCTGCACGCGCCGGCGCGACAGGTCGAGGCGCAGGTCAGCAAATTCGATCGGCGGCAGTGCACGGCGCCGGCGCAACACGACCTCAACCCGCGCCAGGAGTTCCGTGAACGCGAACGGTTTGATGACGTAATCGTCGGCGCCCAACTTGAGGCCTTTGATGCGCTCCTCGACCGAATCGCGCGCGGTCACGAAAATCACTGGAGTCTCCCGGCCTTGCTCGCGCATGTCGGCTAGTAGCTCCCAGCCCGACTTGGCCGGCATCATGATGTCCAACAGGATCAGGTCGAAGCCCTTGGTGTCGTTCTTGAGCAAGTCCAGCGCGGTCTGGCCGTCGGCGGCGGATTCGCACGTGATTCCAGATTGCTCCAAGCCCGAGCAGACATAGCTGCGCAGTTTGGGGTCGTCGTCTACTACCAAGAGTCGCATGGCACAAAGCTCCCTTGCGCCCAGGTTGCACTTGGAGCGCTAGCAGCCAGCCATCGTAACCTGCGCGCGCCGGCGGCGGATTGCAGAGCCGGCCAGGGCGGGCCTGTCGCGCCTGACAAGCCGGTCATGTCCACTGTGCGAACGGGCCCAGGACCAGGAAAAATGCAAGCCCAGCGGGCAAGTCCCGAACCGGCGACCGGCTCGCTGCCATCGCGCGCGCGGCATTAGCGCTGCACCGGCAGCCCGGCCGCGTGCCAGGCCGAGAAGCCACCGATGAGGTCGGCGCGCACGCGCACACCCTGCGCTTCTAGCAAGCTCGCGGCGATCGACGAGCGGTACCCGCCCAGGCAGTGCAATGCAACTTGCCTACCGGGCGCGACCTGTGCGGCCAAGCTGGCCATGCTTTGAGGCAACGTCTCTAGCGGAAAATTGATGCTGCCCGGCAAACGCCCGGCGGCAAACTCCGCGGGCGAGCGCACATCGACCAGCACGACGTCCGATTCCTCGTCCAGGATGCGCTCGAACTCGGCCGCCCCAACGCGCGCATGCGCGCGTGCAAGTTTGCCGGGGGCAGCGCGGACCGCCTCCGAAGCGGCGCTGACGTCGAGATAGCCCTCGATCGAGTCGAAACCGATGCGTCCCAGGCGCAGCGCAGACTCGCGCTCCCTTCCGGGGTTGGCCACGATGACGATCTTTCTGTCGGGCGGCACCAACGTGCCCACCCAAGAAGCGAAGCGCCCGCTCAACCCGACGTTCATTGAACCGGATAGGTGCGCACGGGCGTAGTCATCCGGCTCGCGCGTATCGAGCAGCAGCGCGCCCTGCGCCGCGAGGGCGAGCACGCGCTCCAGCGAGAGGGGCCTCAGCGCCGATTCGAGGACCTTCTCCAGCCGCGCTCGCGTGCTTCGATTGAGCTTTGCATCCAGGGCGAAGTACCCCGGCGCAGGGAGCGCATCGCGCGTCAACTGCCGCACGAACTCGGGTTTCGCCATGGGCTGCAAAGCCCAATTGCTGGCCCGCTGCGCGCCGAGCGTGCCCACGAGATCCTTGGAGATGTTCTTCCCGCAGGCCGAGCCGGCCCCGTGGGCCGGATAGACCAGCACCGAGTCGGGCAATCGCGCCAAGACGCTGTGCAGCGAGTCGTACAGCAAGCCGGCCAAGTGTTCGGCGCTGACACCCTCGGCAACGAGCAAATCGGGCCGGCCCACGTCGCCTAGGAACAGCGCGTCTCCCGTGAGCACGGCATGCGGCGCGGCGGGGATCGACTTGTCGTGCACGAGCAGCGAAATCGATTCCAAGGTGTGTCCCGGAGTTTCGAGCACCTCGAGCACGACCGAGCCCAAATCGAAACGATCACCTTGCTTCACGGGCGAGCTGGCGTATTCCGTTTTGGCAGAGTGGCCCAAGTGGATGGAAGCGCCCGTGCGCTGCGCGAGTTCTAGGTGCCCGGAAACGAAATCCGCGTGGAAGTGGGTAAGGAATACGCGCTCGATGGCCAGGCCCTGGCGCTTGGCCGACTCCACGTAGCGCTCGACATCGCGCTGCGGGTCGACCACCACGGCCGATTTGGTGGTTTCGTCGCCGATCAAGTACGAAGCGTGGGACAGACAGGCCAGATAGTGCTGTTCGAGGATCACGCGCGATTTCCTTGGATGGTGCGTTGGCGGCGGTGGCCTGATTTTGCCTGGTGTTCACACAGGTGGGAAGAACAGCTTGGGCTAGAGGGTAGTTCTCCCCAATCTTGCCCTCAGCCGCGCCAGCGGCCGACAGGCAAATCCTGGCCAGCGCAGCGAACGGTCGGTACCGTGAGCCCAAGGTGTCTTGTCTTGGAGGATGCGCCCGTCTGGTCGTGCCGCGCTTGGCGCTGCTCATCGTTGCGTTGACCAACCAGGACTATTTGGGCCGCGCATACGAAACGCTGCTGTGGCCGCTGTTGGGATTCCTATTCCTACCGATCACGACGCTGACCTACGCCATCGCCATGAACGACCTGGGCGGAACGAAAGGCTGGGGCCTAGTCGCGGTCGTGGTTGCGACCATGCTGGACCTGGGCCTCTTGCGCCGCCGCAGCGGTCCGCCGCGCTAGTCAAGAACAGGGCCTCCTGGCGCTCGAGAAGAGGCCGCGCCTGGTCCCGTGCACGTCACGGGCTATAGGGACGGTTCAACGGCCGGCTAACGGGTGGAGCGGTCATCCCGGCGGCCCCTTGCGGCCTGTGGGAGTCGGCGTAGAGTTGGGTTGGCGATGGCCTATTTCCTCCGTGCGACCTCGCGGGCCAGCTCCAAGCAGAATCTCGCCATACCACCAGGTCGCACGCGATCTTTAGAAGGAGCTTCTCGGCCATGAACATTCGCGCCTTGCGCGGCCCGCTAACGGCCCGCAATTTGCTCTCTCTCTCTCTCTCTCTCTCTCTCTCTCTGCTGTCTAGCGCTCGTAGCTAGTCTTGCGCCGCCTGCCGCTGCGCAGTCGATTCCCGTGCTGCTTCCATCTCCCGACGAAAACTGGGACGGCGAGACCTGGGACATCGCCGGTCCTACAGAGGCTCAGTCCTCCAACCCGGCGAACGAACGCGTCTGGATCGCCCAAGGCCGAAAGCGT
>JAKFYL010000206.1 GCA_021730845.1 Planctomycetota bacterium
TCCCGGCGAACCCGCGACTTGCAGGGCCGTTGCGCGCACGGAAAACCCGCGCCAAGGAAAATGCATCCAAGCGTGTGGGGTGGTTGGCATCGAGGCGCCGAGCACCTGCTCGGTCAAGGCGCGCGCGCGCGGACCCACGAGCGCCAAGGGCGCGTGCTGCAGCGTGCGGTCTGCGAGGCTCACTTTGTCCGCGAAGAGGTAGCGATCCAGCGCCGCGAGGAACGCGGGCGCGAGTCCGGGGTCCAGCGCGGCTTCGATTCCCTCCGCGGCCACGGACAGATCGAAAGCAAATAGGATCTTGCCCTTGGCGTTCAGCAGCAAGTTGGAATTGCCTACGCCGGGCACCAGGTTCTTGACCGTGTTGGCGAGCAGGCGGTGCAAGAACGCGCTCGCGTCGGCGCCGCTCACGGCCACCAAGCCGCGGTCAGTTTGGTCGAACACCACGGCCGAGGCTTGGGCCGCGCTGTACTCGCCGGGGACGTCTCCGGTCGTCAGCAGGAATTCACCGCCGGACGGTCGCGTGGCCAGCCGCCAGCCTGCGGCGCGGAATTCGGGTACGAGCAAAGAGTTCTGCATGGCTACGAAGAGAAAGCGAACGGCGAAGGCGCGGGTCGGCATCATAGGCCGCTGGGGGCCCGCCGGACCGGGAACGCCCTCTTCGAAGCGCTCGGGGGAGCGGTCGGCAGGGAGGCCTGGCGGGGGGAAAGTGCCTTTCCGGCAGGCTGCTTGGACGCCAGCCACAAAAATAGCTTTCACGCGCACCGCACCCTGGGGTACCTGTGTGGGTGCCGACCGCACGGGTCCGGACCAGAGTCCGAGTTGGAGCCGACCGACGCCGAATTGATCGCAGCGGTCTTGGCAGGCGACCAGAGTCGCTTCGCCGAGCTCGTCCACAGGCACGGCCGGGTATTGCTCGCGTTCTTGTCGCGTCGCGTGGTCGGCCAGGAAGCGGCGCGCGAGATGTACCAAGAGACGTGGGTTCAAGCCTTTGCGGGGCTGGCCACGCTGCGCAATCCAAACGGAATGCGCGCGTGGCTACTCGGCATCGGCGTGCGCGTGCTGGCCAAGGCGCGGCGATTGGCCCGGCGCAGCGAAGTCCTGGACATCGCAGAGGCGCTCGAGTGCAGCGCACCTGCCCCCGGCGCGGACTTGGAGAGCGCGGAGCTGCGCGGCCGACTCGAACGCGAATTGGCGCGCCTGCCGACTCGCCAGCGCAGCGTGTTCGAGCTGCGCGCGCTGCGCGAATTGGACTACGCCGATGTCGCAAGGTTGCTGGAAATCACCGAAGAAAATGCGCGCGCCAACTACTACCAAGCGGCGCGCAAATTGCGCGCAGCCTTGGAGCGGTCCTAGGCTCTTGGCGCGCGCTAGGAAGCATCGAAATCATGTCCGAACCAAGCCCGCACCAAACTCACGCCCCAAACCTGCCCGCCGCTTGCGCGCGCGTGCGCGCCCGCCTGCTTGACCACGGATCAGCGCCTCCAGGGAGCGAAGAAATGCGCTGGGACCCGCGATTGGCGCGGGATTTGGGCCACATGGAGGTCTGCAGCGCCTGCGCCGGCGAATGGACCCAATGGCAGGCATTCTTGGCCGGCTTGCGATCCGCCGAGGGTCCCAGCGCACTGGAACTCGAATCCGCCAATCAGGGCTTGATGCGCCGTTTGGGCTTGGAAACGTACGGCGCGCCGCTTGCACCTGCCGCTGGTCTTGGACGCAGGCTGGCGTGGAAGGGACGCCTGATCCCGCTAGCGGTCGCAGCCTCCGCGCTGCTGGCCCTAGGTGCCTTGTTGACGGCCGGCGACGGTGAGCACCGGTTGCGCACGGCTTTCGATGCGGGCCCCGTGGCTAGCGCCGGCCGGAGGGCTTGGGATCCGGACCATTTCTCCGCGAACTTTGTCGAAGTCTGGAAGCGTTCCTGGAGCGCCTGGACCGACGCCAATTAGGCAAAAAAACTCATGTGGAAGCCCTGGAAACGTGATGCTGGCCCAAGTTCTGGCGGTTGGAGCACGGCGGTCCTCGCCGGCGCGTTCTTCTTTTTGGCCACTGGTCGCATCGCCGATCCGACCCAAACCCAGCGCCTGGCCTTGCTCGTGATGGGCGCCCTGTACGGGCTCGCCGTCCTAGGACTGCTGCGTCTGTTTCGAGTGCGCGGCTTTGGATTGGTCGTGGCTGGAATGCTGGCTGGACCCGTGCCGCTGGCGCTGCTCATGCCGGTCCCTGAGAATCCGGCTGACATCGGCATCTTGTGGCTAGCCGCCGTGCTTGGAGCCCTGATCGGGGCCCTGGAGTGGATGCGCCTGCCAAAGCTCTAGCTCACGCTAGGGGGTGTGGCTCGCGCTAGGGGCCGTATCGGCCGCCAGACTTGACTGGGCGCTCGGGCAGCCTACTCTGGCTGGCAAAATTGGGTGCCCTGCTCGCGGTGGGCCTCCCGATTCTCACCGCATCTCTAGGGCTTGTGCGACATTCCGGTTCCAAAGCGGGTCCGGTCGCGCCAGCCCCGCCCCCAGCTCCGGCCCCCTCAGCCACCCTATGCCCTCGGACAACAGACGCCGCCGCGCCCTGCTGGCGCAGCGCGCGAGAACGGCCTTTTTTCCGGTGGCGATTGCGTCGTTGTGCCTGACGCAACCCGCCTGCCAGTTGGAACCCCAAACGCCCGAGGTGCACTACAGCCTCTCCGCTGACACCACGGCCGTGGATCCGCAAACGAAGGAACCGTTGGTTCCCAGGGCCGTTCAGGACCAAATCCTTGGTTCCTTGGAGATGCTGTTCGGCACGCCTGCGTATCCCAGCTTCCTGCGCACGCAAGCGTGGATCGACGACGGCTACGATCCGAATTATCCGCAGTACCCCGTCGAGGACCCTGGCGGCTCCGGCGAAATCTCGGACGCGCTGATGGAAGAAATCCAGGCCGACAACGCGCAGCGATTTCGCACCCAGCTCGCGCATGTCGAAGCTGGGCGCTACGAGGCGGTCGAGTTGCCGAGCACCATGCCCGACTTGATCCGGGAGTGGAGTTCGATGCTCCAAGAAACCCCGGTCGAGAAGCGCACCGGAGAGTTCCAAGCCGGCGCCCGCGAGTTGCTTTCGAATTGGTACCCGAGCCTGCGCGATTCCTCCGAACTGTATCGGCAGCAGTGCTTGCACTGCCACGGCACCAATGGGGGGGGAGACGGCCCGACCTCGCGCTTCCTGAACCCCCTGCCGCGCGACTACCGCAAGGGAGTGTTCAAGTTCACGGCGCTCAAGGACAAGGCCCGGCCGCGTCGCCAAGACCTATTCCGCATCCTCGACGAGGGCGTCACGGGTACGGCCATGCCTTCGTTCCGCCGTTTTTCCAAGGCCGAGCTGCACGGGCTCACGGACTATGTGCGCTTGCTGGGGATTCGCGGCATGGTCGAGAGCGACTTGGTCGTGACCTACCAAAACGAGAGCGCGATCTCGGTCGACTACGTGACCGAGGCCTATGAGCGCACGTGGAAGCGCTGGAAGGATCAGGACGACAAGCTGATCGCGCTGGAGGAAGCCGTTCCCGCACCGACGCCGGAACTGATCGCGCGCGGGCGCGAGTTGTTCCTCGACGCCAAGACGGGCAACTGCGCCAGTTGTCACGGCGAGCAGGGCCTGGGCAACGGTCCGAGCGCGTTCACGCTCGATCCGGACACGGGCGAGAAAGTCAGCGCCTACAAGGACGACTGGGGGCACCCCATCGTGCCGCGCAATTTGACGTACGGTTTGTTCCGCGGCGGACGGCGACCGGTGGACATCTACCGGCGCATCCACGCCGGTATCAACGGCACGCCGATGCCGGCCTTGGGCGGAGTTCTACCGGCCAAGGACATCTGGGCCATCGTGCATTACGTAGGCACGCTCTCGGAGAACGCCCATCCCACCGCCCAGGCGGCCGTGAGCCATGCCCCCTCCAAGTCCGACAGCGAGCCCAAGGCTCACTGACCTTGCCAGGCCGCCTCCCATGATGCGTTTGATCCTATTTCTGTTGCTCATCGCCGTCCCCATTCTGGGGTGCTGGACGTTCGTGCGCGCCGAAGAACTCGGCGCTTGGTTTCCGGGCAACTTTTCGACCTACGGCCCGGACATCGATGCCCTGTTCAGCCTGATCATGTGGCCGATCGCCATCACCTTCGTCGGCACGGAAGTCGTGCTGGCTTGGTTCTGCTTGCGCTACTCGGCCAAGCGCACGGACAAGAGTGTGTACACGCACGGCAACCATAAGCTGGAGATGATCTGGACTGCGGTACCGGCGCTCGTCTTGCTCGGCATCGCCTTCAGCCAGATGGAAACCTTCGGCAAAATCAAGTTCCAAAAGAACTTCCCCAAGGGCGAGTACTCCATCGAGAAGCCCATCGCCGAAGTATGGGCCAGTCAATTCGACTGGCGCATGCGCTATCCCGGCAAGGACGGCACGCTAGGCAACGTCGACGACCTGGAGAACAGTTTCGAGTTCGCCGTTCCGGCGGACACGGACGTGGTGTTCTTGTTGCGCTCGCGCGACGTGATCCACAGCTTCTTCGTGCCGGAATTCCGCTTGAAGCAAGACGCACTTCCCGGACACACGATCCCGGTGTGGTTCAACGCCAAGCTGCGCCCGGAAGACGAGCAGCGCGGCGAAAGCACGTTCGATTTGGTTTGCGCTGAGCTGTGTGGCTGGGGCCACTACAAGATGGCGGGTCGAGTGCGCGTGATGCGCAAAGACAAGTACCAAGCCTGGCTCAGCGACCTGGAAAAAGACTGGTTCACCAACGGCAAGGAAAGCGCCCAATGAATCCCGCCACCGCCCATGCCCCCGGCCATCCGGCCAAGGGGACTTCGCACGTCGGCCACGCCCACGCTCCCGGCGAAGGGCCCCCCGGCACCGTGTACGAACACCACGACCACCACGAACTGGGATTCATCGGCAAGTACGTGTTTTCCAAGGACCACAAGGT
>JAKFYL010000325.1 GCA_021730845.1 Planctomycetota bacterium
CGTCGAAGGTCAATGAAAAACTTCCCGAAAGCACCGTGGGCTCGGTAGCGTCGATGGTGAAGGGGATCGTCGGGAAAGGGACAACCAGCGCGTTGCCCGCTAGGTCGGTGACGCCGGTGGAGCCCGATGCCATGACCAATTGGAACGTTTCCGTTTGCCCCAAGGTGTGGTCCAGGGGAAAACCTGGTGCGCTGGTGAACTGAGTCAGCTCTGGAGAAGCGGACACCGAAGTCGCAAGCACATCCTCCAAGGGGTTGGTCGTGACCTTGGTCGGGTCGATCAGGCGAAAATTCGAAAAGGCCTCCAAGCGTTCGGGGTTCATGGGCTCGCTGAACGAGACTTGAACTTCAGCATTGGTGAGCACACCCGCTGTGGGCGGAGCCAAGGCCGGCGGGGTGAATCGCACGAAGCACCCAGGAATGTGCCCGTCGGCGGGATTGAAGACGGTCCGGAAGTCGGCAGGACCGGCGACAACGTCTGACGTATTTCCTGCCACCAGGCGCAGCCCCACTCCCGTGCTAGTCCCCCCCACCGGCGGGGTGCCAGCGGAAACGACTTCGAGCAGGGATTGGCCGATGCGCACTCCATCCCCGAGCTTGGGCGTAACCGCGCACGGCACCGTGACGAAAGTCACATCGCTGGTGAATGTCGTGGTGCCAGTCGCCACCAAATTCGCGAGCACGATCGTCTGATTGCCCACCACGCGCGGCGGACTGGTGTCGGTCAAGAAGCCATCGAATGGATCTTGGGTCAAGGTCGACTTGCCGCCGGAACGGAACGCGCGCACGACATCGAACGTCGGCGAGAACGGGTCCGTGGGGCCATTGCCGGACGAGGCGACACCGTGCTCGGACAAGTTGGTCAGGATCTCCGTCTGCGCACTGGCCATGTCGATCTTGGTCGGAATGCGGATGGCCGCGTTGATTTGCACGTTGTTGATCGCGGAGGGCAAGCCCAACGTGTTCACCTGCGCGCCACTGGACAGCGACTCCAACGAGGTCACCGCCAAGTCCAAGATCACACGCGTGGAATGGAATTGTCCCCCGACCAAGTCGCCATGGTTGGGGTCCGGAATGGCGCGGAACTCGAAAGTAGCCGACGGCGGATAGCCGACCTCGATTCCGATGTTGGTGCGCTTGACGCTCCCGGGATAGCCCAGGTCGCCAGCGTCGCCGCCGTCCTTGAGCAGATCGTCGAAGACCACCGCGATCGCAGCGTTGCGCGGGACTTGCGTGTAGGGCGGCAAAGAGTTGATGAGTCCCTTGACCAAGAACGGTTGCAGCCCCTGCTCGAGCTGATCGAAGGCCGCCTTGAAGGCCGGAGTCCCGCTGGAAAACAGGATCGTGAGTTCGTCCTTTCCCGTCAGCACGCTGCGCGCTAGCTCGAATTCGGTTCCGTCGCTTTGGATGTTGTCGCCGATGAGGAAATCCACGAACAGGGGTTCCGCGGACCGATCACCCGTCAGGGGGTCGATGTGGAACACGTCCACCAACCGCCCCCACACGGCCGAGACCACCTTCATGCTGCTGGCCTGCCCGCCTTCGTTCGCTTCCACGATGAACTGTTTGCCCGTCCCGGGGTTGGTTTGCAGCGAACCAATGGGAAAGCCGGATCCGCCATCGCTCTCGTTCCCTCCTCCGCAGGAGGCAAGTCCAAGCGCCAACAAGAACCCGGCGGTTCCCAGTCGGAAAGTACTCATGTGGGTGGTTTGCATAGCAGTTGGAAGCTGTGTTGAGTCCGGCGCAAGAACAGCGCCAGGGCTACTGGAATCGGATGGGAATGCGCAGGAAATCCAGCGCCGGCGTGGGAGTCGTAGGCGTAAGGCCTTGATCCAGCGCATCGATGTCGAACAGGACGTCGAAGCGGAAGAAGCGCAGCGTATTGGTGCCGCTCAAGGTGCTGAGGTCCGACGTCGGCGCGCTGGCGGCCGTTTCGTCGGGCAAGCCGTTCGCATTGGGCACCGTGCCTTGGAAGGAAATCTGCACTCGCGCCGAGGCGGGCAAGGAATCCACTGTGCCATTGGTGGTGACTCGGAAGAACGCCGGGCGCACAGCCACGTTGATGCCGCCGCTCACCTGGAAGGTCGTCAGGGCCGGGCCGGTCGGCTCGGCCACGAACAGGAAGCTCTGCGCCGTCGTTTGGTAGCTGGCGCCTGCGATTTGGAAACGCTTGAGATTGCTGGGATTCGTTACCGAGGAAAGCTCGAGCACGAACCCCTTCATCAAGTGTGGATTGGCGATGAAGTAACCGTTCGAGCCGCCGGTCCCACCCACCAATGCGGAAGCCGCAAATTCGAGCGTGAATCCATCGGGCTTGATGTGCGGCAATGCGGGAGCCACAGCCAGTACATTGGGACCGACCACGGTTGCTAGTGGGTTCACGACGCCGCCAGTGGTTTCCACGTTGCCCGTGACCGGGTCGATCCCGCCGAAGCTCAAGACCAGGTTCTTGTAGACCGGGTTGCCCGGATCGAAACCACCTTCGCCGATCGGAATCCACTCCGAGCGCGCCCGTGACAAGCTGCCAAAGGACGGTACCAAGCGTTTGGAATTGTTCGCGCCCGAGTTGGGGTAACCGAACACGGTCGGCTTGGTCAGGTTGCCGATGGACTGGCCGACGGGCAGGATGATGTCCGGATCCACGGGGTCCAAACCGCGCTGGGTGTGCATTTGGATGATGCCCGGACCGCCGTCACCGCCGGCGCCGTCGATGTGGCCTAGGCACACAGAGGTTGGATAGCCGGTGGGGCAAGAGTCCTTGTCGGGTTTGGTTTCGGTCTTGCCCAGCGAGCCAGCGAAGGAGCCGCCGGCGTCCGCCTTGCCTGCTCCACCTTGAGCGCCGTTGGTGAACACGACCTGCGTTTGCGGGTTGGCGCCCGTTGCAATGTTGTCGATCGTGAACTGCGACAGGTCGATCTTGCCCGCAGTCTGAAGAATTACGTGGCCACCTGACCCGCCGCCTGACCCGCCGCCGACGCGGTTGGTACCGGATGAGTAGTTTTCGCCGCCGCCGCCCGTTCCGCCGCGGGCGAAGATCGTGCCGTCGGGTCCAAAAATGATATTTCCGAGCGAGTTGATCAGCACTCGGCCGCCACCGCCGCCGCCGCCGGCGCCTTTTTGGTCGTTGGCGGGATTGAACACGGGATTGGGGAATGTGCCCGAGGGCGAGGTGATGAAACTCGCATCGCCGCCCGCGCCACCACCTGCCCCGGCCCAGGGCTTGGCCAATTCGCCTTGGATCAATTTCCCGGTCGACTGGTCGAGCATGGTGCCGAAGAAGTTGTTGGTCGGGTCATCGTCGCTGAAAGGAGCCACGCCCGGAGCGCCGCCGAGCGGCCCGTCGATTCCGGTAAATGCTCCAAACGCGTCCGTATCGAGGTTGGGGAAACCCGGTTCTGCATCGAGACCGACGTTGCGCTGGTCCCAAAGGCCCGTGCCTCCTTGGGAAGCGGGTTTGTCTTGGTTGGCGCCGAAGATTCCCCCGCCGCCGCCCGCACCACGGCGATTGTCGTGGGAATTAACGGCCGACCAACCGGTCTCGCCGCCGACGCCTCCGCCCTCAGGAGTGTTGAATGCTCCGAAACCGTTGCCGCCCTTGGGATCGGACGCGGTCGTCAGTGGACTGCCTGTTCCACCGCGCCCCCCGCCGGCCACACCTGCGGCTCCTGGTTCTGGAATGTGCGCCGTTTGCAACGTAAACACGCCGGCGGAATCGATGCCGTTGCACTCGATCGTACCGTCGATGCGCGCCGTGCCCGTGGTCTGGATCGTGAGCGCGTTGGGCCCTTGCACTTTGAGCAGGCCGCCGGCCTTGACCCAAAAATCGTTCAGATCCAGCACGCCGCCTTGGACTGTCAGGCTGGTCGTGCTCCCGAAGTTCGGGCCACCTATGATCGTTTGGCTGACCGTATCGAAGAGCACGATTTCGCCCGTGTCCACCACGTAGTCGAAGGTGCCGCCTGGACCACCGGTGCCGGTGAATCCAAAGGTAGCTTCGAGCTTGCCGTTGCCCCATAGCGCTTGGGTCTCCGCCACGGGTGCATCCTCATCTTCGAACAAGTCGTTCGCGAAGGGGTCGAAGAACTCGTCCACGAACGGAGAGGGCGCGGCGGTGGTCTCCGCCACCGCGAAACTGTCGAGCACGAGGATGTTCTTGTCGCCAACGATGTCCTCGAACTGCGTGGTCACCACGGCGCGCAAGTTCGCTTCCGAGGGCAAGATTCCCTGCGGAACGATGCGCACGATCGCGCCGGCTTCGGTGCAGTTGCTTTCCAGGGTCACGCTGGTCGTCAGCGGCACGTACAAATTGTTCGCGTTCTGGAACTGCCAGGGCAAGCGCTGAGCGCTGATGTTGCTGGAGCTGGGGTTGAGCGGCTGGTTGAAATACAGCACCAGTTCGACCTTGCTGCCTTGCAGGCTGAGCAGGTTCAAGGGCACGTCCAGCGGCGGATCCAAGCTGATCGCGCCGGTGGTCAAGTTGCGCTCGAAATAGTGGCGCTGGGCGTCATTGCCGGCGATCTCCAGATAGCAGGCATTGGGGTTGTTGTCGCCGGCCGCGGTCGTGCGCACCACGGGGGCCGGCGGCCCCACGGCCACGTCGAAATACAAGTCTTCAGGCGCCAGGGACAAAGGGGTCGAGAAATCGCGCGCGTCTCCCAGTTCGAGCGAATCGCCGTCCTTGCTTTTCACTGTCAGCGCCGAACCTTGCGCCAGACCCAAGATGTTGAGTTCGTACGCAACTCCGCCCGGCTGCAGACCTGCATCCGACAGGTCGTCTTCGACCGGGCATTGGGGCTGGAACTTGACCGTGAACGGATCTTGCAAGGTGAATTCGCCCGATGACGGCGCGCCGCCGACCTCACGAATGTTGATCGTGTTGAGGCTGA
>JAKFYL010000328.1 GCA_021730845.1 Planctomycetota bacterium
TGCGTTCCGCCGCCAGTCCATCTTCCAAGGCATGTCGGGGAGAGATCAAGTTTTGGCGGATGCTGTCGCTTTCCAGGACGAGTTCGATCGCCGCTTGAATCTTGTGCACGTCGGCTTCGGAGACCAGGGCACGCGATCTAACGTTCTTCACGCCAACGGCGATCACCGGCGTACCCATGACTTCGGCATACTCTTGCACTTCGCTCGAGCGCGTGAGGATCAGGTCGCAGTGCGCCAAGGCCCAAACGAACGCTTCGTGATCCAGGCTGGGGCAACCGACCACGTTGGAGTTCGCGCTCAGCCGCGCGTTCACCGCGTCACTTCCCGAACACAGAAACAGCCATTCCGGATGTGCCTGAGCTGCGCGCGCGATCAGCTCCGTCCAGTTTCCTCTGCGAGTGCCGTGCGCGAATTGGGCGCTGGCTTGGTGGTCGTCGACCGCGAGCACGACTTTTTCGTCCCAGTAGGCCAGCCGCAAGTGCGCCGCGGATCCGAGTTGATCGGCGAAATCCTCGGCCGGCCGGTATGCCACGCGTTCTCGCAGGTCGAGCAGAGCATCGATCTTGGTGCTGCCGCTGACGCAGATGCGTTCCGGGGGTACGCCGCGGGCGAGCAAGGTTTCGCGCGCGGAAACGCTGGGCGCAAAGCACCAGCGCGCCTGATGGTCCAGCGCCGCATGGGGCGCTTGCAGGAAATCTTCGCGCGAGACTGTCGCGCCGTTTGCGCCCGCGTCCATGTGGGCGACGTTCACTCCGAGCAAAGCGGCCGCTTGCGACGCGGCAGCGGCAGCGCTCGATTCGCCGCAGCAAAGCACCCACGCCGGCGACTCGCTGCGCAGGACGCGTGCGACTTCTTGCAGGACGGAACAAAAGGCTGCGTCAGGCGTCAGGCCTTCGAGCTCGAGATGGCAGGCGACTTCGAACTGGCGCGCGATCGCTCGTACCTCGCCGGCAAGTGCACCAGTCAGGCACAACTTGGGCTTGATGCTCGAGCGGCGCGCAACAAGCTCCAGGACCGGACGCAACTGGATGGCATCGCTGGCGCTGGAAACGACTGCAAGCAGCGACGGCGTTGCGGGAGGTTGGTCTTGACGGCTCACGGGAGGGCTGACGAAAGGGCCGAGCCGACGCCCACCCCTTGCCCTGCTCGTATCGAAACCGGCAGCGCCGGCCCTTGACCCGCCCGCGCGGAACGGCTGCGCACTGGTCCCAAGCTGCGGACTCGGATCGATGCCGATGTCGGGCCTCGCCAGCGGCTGAGGCCGCGTCTGTTATGCGAACCGCAGGCAGGCAATCCCGGCCTCTGCGCGTGGCGGCGTCGTGAGCGCCCTACCCCGGCTGGACGGCGATGCACTCCTGGCAAGGGAAAGTGGGAGGGACCATGGATCAACCCAACCTAAGGAAACCCCATGGCCCCTCCCCTACTTGCAAGCGTCGCGACCTTTGTCTCCCTATTGGTAGGCTCTCAGCTACCCCCTCGGACGGTCGACCGCGACTCCCGAAACTGCTAGTGCCGCGGGAGGGCCAAACGGTTGCCTTTTTCTTGGAATTCCTGCCAAAGTCCCCCAAGAACACCCTGCGGAAGTCCCGCCAATGCCGATTTCGCATCCTTTAGAGTCAGTCTAATTGGTAGTACGGTACCAGGCTCGATTCCCCATTCTTCGGTGCCAGGCTCGTTTCCAGCGTGCTTCCAGGTGCCGGCAGTCGAGCCTGGCACCGAAGAATGGGGAATCGAGCCTGGTACCGTACGGATCATGAGTCGACTGCTCGTGCTGTGCTTTCTGACGGCCCTTTGGGCTGGGAAAAGTGGAGGGAGCGCGCCAATCCAGTCCCGGCTGTGCACGGTCTGCAACCACGATCCGGCCGTCATGCAGAAAGGAGGGGTGGTTTCCCACGGCCCCATGCCCATTGGCCGGCAGGGCAGCGCTTGGATCGAGTCCGAAATTCCGGCCCGCCATTGGCTGTTCCTGGAAACCGCGCACTTGCGCCTGGCCTTTGCCCTGGGCGAGGAACGCATCGACTTGGCCGACCGCGAGCGCGTGGAGTCCGAATTGGACCGCCTGCGCGCCTTGTTTCCGGCCGTTCCCGTAAAGCCCAAGCGCCTGGACCCTTGGCTGCGCTTGCACCTGCTGGGCATGCGCGCGGAAGAGTTCTACTTCCGTTTCCAAAAATTGCTCGGCGTCACCGACGACGACTTCCCTGAAACGCGCGACATGGATGGGCCATTCATGGGCGACGGACGATATCTGGGCGAGAAGGACAAGTTCGAAGTCGTGATCCACGACACGCGCGCTGGGCACCACAAGCTCACCGAGTCGCTGGGGGCCGGAGCACCGACGGATGCGTTGCGCATGCACCTTCCCGGCCTGCACAAGTTCCTGATTTCGATTCCGGCCGAGGACGCCGAGCTACGCCAAGGTCGTTGGCTCCTGCCCCACGTCGTGCATTGTTTGTCCCACGCCATGTTTTGCGCCTACAAACACTTCTCCTACGACCCGCCGATTTGGCTCGACGAGGGCTTGGCGTTGTGCATGGAAAAAGAAATCGAGCCGCGCTCGACCACCAACGAAGGGGAAGAAGGTGGAAAAATGGACGCGCGCGGACCGAGCGATTTCCGCGCCGCGGCGCGCAAGCTGGCCGCTTCCGGCAAGGCTCCGCGACTGGCCACCCTGGCGGCCGCCAACGAATTCGCCGTGCTGGGTGAAAACGAAAAAGTGGCCGTCTGGGGCATGCTGCGCTTCTTGATCGACGAGCATCCGGACAAGCTGGCCCAGTTCTTGGGCGCGATCAAAGGCCAGCTCGACGATCAAGGCCAGCCCAGCGGCCTGGACCTGGACGCATTGCAGCGCAAGAGCATGAAAGAGCTGTGGGGCTGGAATTCGATCGAGTTCGACTCGGCCTGGCAGGCGTGGGCCGTAAAGCGCTAGCCCGCGCTGATCTCGATCACGCAGCCTTCGCGCCCCGCGGGCGAGCTATGCTGACGCGATGAAGCTCGCCTTCCTGGCCTTGGCGTTATGCGCGCCGGTCGCGACACAGGACGCTCGAGCGCCCTGGCTCGCGCCCGACCTAGGCCAGCGCATGGACGATTACTTGCGCCGCGCAAGCGCGTTCGGTTTCTCGGGCAGCGCGCTGGTCGCGGTTGGCGACGAAGTTCTGCTTTCGCACGGGTACGGAATCGCCGACCGCAAGACCGGCGCTAGCTGCGCACCGGAGACGATTTTCGATCTGGGCTCGCTTTCGAAGCAGTTCACGGCGACGGCCGTGCTCGCGCTCGCGCAACAGAAAAAACTCGCGCTCGACGACAAGCTGTCCAAGTTCTTCGACGACGTGCCCATCGACAAGCGCGCGATCACGCTGCACCAGCTGCTCGCGCACACGTCGGGGCTGCCGCGCGGGCTCGAGACTGTCGGTTCGCGGGCCGCCGACCGTCAAGCGATGTTGCAAGCGGCATTCGCTGCGCCCCTGGCAGCAAAGCCAGGGAAAGGTCACTTGTATTCGAACCTTGGTTACGACGTGCTCGGCGCAGTGATCGAAGTCGCGACGGGAAGGCCCTTCGAGGATGTCGTGCGCGAACTCGTGTTCACACCGGCCAAGATGGCGAGCACTGGCTTCCGTCAGGACGGCCGACTGGAGGCAAAGCGCGCGGCGCGCGGCGAGCCGGTGCACTACGACCCGCCGCCTGCGGGCTCGATCCTAGCGGACGACGAATCGCGCTTCGAAGGCCTCATGGAAGAGAAACCGCTCGCCACCGAAGGCTGGTACACCTGGGGCCTGCGCGGCGCCGGCGGCATGCTGAGTACCGTCTCCGATCTGTGGCTCTGGGAGCAAGCGTTGCGCGGCGTCACAGTGCTCGACGCAAAGTCGAAGCACATCCTGTGGGACCCCGTGCTCGGCAACTACGCCTGCGGCTGGTACGTACACGAATCGCAGCGCAAGACGCCCTGGATCGCGCACGGGGGCTCGACCGGCAATGGATTCGACGTGTATGCCACGCGCTATCCCAAGGAGGGCGTTTTTTTCACCGTGCTCGGCAACACGACCGGCGTTGTTCCCTGGGTGAACGTCAACCTCGGAAAGTTGGTTTTTGGCGAGCAGGTTGAGCTGCCGCCAGCGGCCGTCGCGCTCGATGAAGACGCGCTCGCTCGCGTCTGCGGCGTCTACGAACTCGGCAAGCACGCGCGCCTGCGAGTCAGCGCTTTCGAAGGCGCGTGGTCGATCGAAGCACTCGACGCCGCTGCTTTTGAAGCACTGCTAGGCGCCAAATCGTCGCGCGAATCGCCGGCGCTCGAGAAGAGCCGCGCCATTGTAGCGGGGCTTGGCCGCGATAATTTCAAGGTGTTTCACGCTGCGGAAAGCAAGCAATACCCACTGCGCTTCATGGAGGGCTGGTGGGGCCGGATGAAGTCGAAGCATGGGGCGCTGATCGATGCGGAGGTGCTAGGCGCGGTCGAGGAACACGGCCAATCCTCGACCGTGATCGCGCGCCTCGATTTCGACCGCGGCGGCGAGCTCATGCGTTTTGTCTGGTCAGGCGAGACACTCACGGGCGTCAACATCGGCGCGCCTTACCTGTCGCGCGTACGCGTCGTTCCGACGTCAACGAACTCCGCGCTGGCCTACGACCTCGTGTCGGGTAAGACGACTTGCAGCGCTAGCTTCGACCCCGAGGGGAAGGAACTCCAGCTCGACATCGCTGGCCGCGCGCTGCGTGCAGCCCGCAAGTGACGGCGCCAGCGCCCGGCGGCCCTCTGGGCTGGTCCCCGCCCTTCGACGTCTGGCCGCGCTAGGGATCGCGTGGCTCGCCCACGGCCTCCGATCGGCAAGTCGTCGATCTGCCCATCGGGCTCAGGAGTACCTCTATC
>JAKFYL010000125.1 GCA_021730845.1 Planctomycetota bacterium
GTATTGCCTTCCGATCACGTGATCAGGCCCGCGGAGAGCTTTCGTAAGACGATGCAGGCCGCTGCCGACGAAGCTCGCGATCACGGCGCCTTGATCGTATGCGGCATCAAACCCACCCACCCCGCCACCGGCTTTGGCTACATCGAAGCCGGCGATCGCGTGTCGCAGTCGGGCGGCTCGCCGGTGTACGAGGTGCGGCGCTTCGTGGAAAAGCCGGCCTTGGAGAAAGCACGCGAATTCTTGCAATCGGGACGCTTCCTGTGGAACGCGGGCATTTTCGTCTGGCGCACTGACGTGATTTGGTCGCAATTCCAGCAGCGCACGCCCGAAGTCGTGAAGGCGCTCGCGGCGCCGGATGCCGCCAGTTTGGAGCGCGCCTGGGCGGCCCTGCCTTCGGTCTCGGTCGATGTGGCCATCCTGGAAAAGGCCAGTAGCGTGCGCATGCTCCCGATCGACTACTTCTGGAGCGACGTGGGTTCCTGGCCGGCATTGGCCGAGGTGCGCGCCGGCGACGAGCACGGGCACGTGGCCTCCGGTGGCACGAAGATCGTCTCCAAGGATGCCCACAATTGCATCGTGCATGCGGCTAGCGGCCACGTCGTGGCGCTGATCGGAGTGCAGGATCTCGTGGTCGTGCACGCCGGCAACGCGACGCTGGTTTGCCCCAAAGACCAAGCCCAGCGCGTGCGCGAGATCGTCGATCAATTGCAGCGCGACGGAGGTGCTTGGGTTTGAGCGGGGCCCAGCCGCGCAAAGCGGTGCTGGCCATCGATCACGGGGAAAAGCACACCGGATTCGCCTACGTCGACGCGCTGCGCTTGGTGCCGCTGCCGCTTGGCGCCTACCACGGACCTGGGCACGGCGACGGCATCCTCGAGTACATCGCACGCGAACTGGATCAGCGCACGGTGGGCCTGTTCTTGGTGGGTCTGCCGGGAAGCTCTGGCGCGGGCGACAAGGCCGGCGCAGGCAAGCGTTCCAAGGGTTCTCGCCAAGGCCAGGTGCTCAGCTTCGCGAAGGCTCTGCAGCAGCGCTTTCCCGAGCTTGCCTTGGTGCTGTATGACGAGCACCTGACGACCAAGGCGGCCGAAGACCTGGCGCGCGAGGCTGAGCTCTCCCTGCGCCAGATGCGCGCGCGCAGCGATTCGCTCAGCGCCTTGGTGCTGCTGCGCGATTGGCTCTCCGCTGGCGAACCTGACCCTGGCCCGGGCCAGACTCCGGACTAGACGCCTTGCCGCGCGAACCAGGGCACTAGTTCCGCCACGCACTCGCCGGGTGCGTCCACGAGCAAGTCGTGCAGCGCGCCGCCGATCTCGCGCACCTCGACGCGGCCGCCGGCTTTGGACCTACTCAATGCCGGATCGACGATGCGATCGCCCGTGCCGTGCAGGATCAGGACCGGGCAACCCACGCTTTGCAAGCGCGTTGCTTGGTCCTTGGCAAGTTGCTCCGCCAGTTCGGCGGCGCGCAGCGTGATCGTGTCGTGAACCAAGCTGTCGGCTTGACGCGCCGCACGCAGATCGGCGCTGCGCAACAAGAGCGCCGGATCGCGGGCCAAACTGCCACTGTCCGTCGGGAGCTGCTTCTTGAAGGCCTTGAACAAGCCGCCCTTGGTTTGGAAAGCAAAACGCGGTGTCCACAGCGGCGCGCACAGCACCAGCCCGTGCAGCTGCCCCGGTCGATCCAAGGCGAAGGCCAGGGCATACAGCGCGCCCAGACCTTGACCGATCAGAAACTTGGGCGCGATCGGCAAGCGGTAGGCCAAGTGCTGTTGCACCTCGTCGATGTCGCGCAACACTTCACCTAGGCCCGTCGCGTGTCCGCGCGCGCCCTCGGAGCGACCGTGGCCGCGCAAGTCTGGCAAGGCCACAGCCCAGCGTTCGCGCGCGAGTCCGCGCGCAAATTCCACGAAACGAGCGCCGTGGCTGCCGGCGTCGTGCACCACGGTGACGCCGCCTCTTGGTTCTCCGTAGGCGGCCAATTCGAGCACGTGCAGCAGGAACAAACCGCCGGCCTTGTGGGACAAACCCGCGCGCACCTCGCCATCGGCAGTGGACTCGCGCAGCTCCAGGTAGGTCGTCAGCGGCTCGGGTTGGGTCGACATACGCACAGCCTACGACGCCGCGCGGCGACTGGGCGACTGGCAAGCAGTCGAGACTTGGCCTAGAATCGGCCTTGCGCAGGGCGTCCAGGCGACCGCTCGCGGCCCAGTGCTTCGCTTTGGGGACTCCCCCTGAGGGAAAACACGCGCCGCGGGAGGAAAGTCCGGGCTCCGCGGGCAAGGTGGTTGCTAACGGCAACCGGTCGCAAGGCCAGGGAAAGTGCCACAGAAAACAAACCGCCGCTGGAGCCACAAGCTCCAACGGTAAGGGTGAAACGGTGCGGTAAGAGCGCACCGCGGCCTTGGTGACAGGGTCGGCAGGGCAAACCCCACCTGGAGAAAGATCAAATAGGGAGGGTCTAGGGCGACTGCCCGCGCCAGTGCCCTCCGGGTAGATCGTTTGAGGCCGCGCGCAAGCACGGCCCTTAGAGAAATGGTCGCCATCCAGCCCTTGGCTGGAGACAGGACCCGGCTTACAGGACTCCCTGCGCTTCTCGTTCCTGGGAAATCATCCGCACCGGCACCGCACAAGACGCGCCGGCTGTGGCAGGGTCGGCGTTTTCCTTCGCCCTACCCCAATGGGTTGGGGCCGGTAAAGCCCGCCCCCTCAGTATCTTGACAGATCCCAGATGTGTGCGAGGATTCCTGCTCTTCTTTGCGGGGTTACTGCCCTTCCTGGGGTGACACCTGACGCCCGCCTGGCGGCCCCTCCAGCCCCTACCCAAGTTCGCGTCCGGTTTGCCCTTTTCGCGCCATGACCTCCGACATCCCGAACCACTCGATGGAATTCGTGTTCGTGGTTCCCCGCAGGAACCTGTTCCCGGATGCCTACCCGCAGGGTTTCGTGGGCTTCGAACATGCCGCGGGCAAGAGCGCTCCATCGATCGCGGCAGCAGGGGCGCTGTCGCAAGCCGAGTTCCAAAGCCGAGTCGAGAAGCACGGCTTTTTCGTGGAACGCAGCCGCGCGGAACAGGAAGTGGAGTGGAAACAGATCATCCCGTACTGCCTGGTTACCCGCACGCGCGATGGAGAACTCGAGACGTTCCTGTTGCGGCGTTTGGCCAAGGGTGGTGAAGCCCGGTTGCACGACAAGCTTTCGATTGGAGTCGGCGGCCACCTGAATCCCCCCGACGCCGTTGATCGCGCAGCCATCCTGACGCGCGGCGCCAGGCGCGAGCTGGCTGAAGAATTGGTGCTCGAAGCACGCGATCTCGCGGGGCCGATCGAGGCGCTGGGCTTGATCAACGACGACGCCAACCCCGTTGGCGCCGTGCACATCGGCTTGGTACTGCGCCTTGGCGTGCAAGGTCCGGTCAGCGTGCGCGAACGCTCGGTCTTGGAAGGACGCTTCGCCAGCAACACCGAATTGCAGACCCTGGCCGCGCAAGGCGCCCAGTTCGAAACCTGGACCCAGAAACTTCTCGCCGCTCTGGACCTATTCCGTAGTTCGCCTAGAAACACGGCACTGACCGCGGTTGGATCCTGACCAACCGCGCCATCAACGCCGCCAACCTGCCACGTATACCCAACATGCCTACCATGAAGAGCCGCATCTCGGACTCCCAACGCATCTATGACCTGCTTCTGGGAGCGCGCACCGCGGACAAAGTCACCGTGTATTTCAAGGATGGACGCGTGTTTCACGGCGCCCTGATATTCAACCAGTTCAAGGGCACGGGCCGTCTGATCAACATCGACCAAGAACAGAGCGTGGACTTCACCGTCGACCACCTGCGCGACGTCAAGATGTGAGATGCCTTCGCGAAGCGCTCGGGCGCCAGCGAGGAAAGTTTCAGCGCGTCAATTGTCGACCCACGCCTGCAAGGCCAGGGCGTGGCGACGTTTCGTGAGGGCGAGCTGGCTGCAAATCTGGGCCTCTGCCCGCCGGCCCAGATCCAGGAGCACTTCGCCGAAGTGCATGTACCAGCGCGCCCTTTGGTCCTCGGCCTGGGCGCAAATGCGCAGCACCATGCGGCGCATGCCAAGGCGAGTGGTCAAAGCCAAGCTGTCGGCGAGCAAGTTGCGGCGCAGACTGCTGGCCTTGGGAGTTCCTCCCAGGTCCACGATCAGCCCGCTGAGCGTGCGCACCTGCACGTTCTCTTCTGCTTCGAAACCCAGCAGCAGTTCCGCTAGTTCGCGATCGCGCTCCGATCGCGCGAGGCGTCGGTACATGCGACGCGCGCCCAGCTCCGCCAGCAACGCCACGGACATCTCGCGCAGCAAGCCCTGGTCGGACATGGCGCCATCGGGCGCAGCATCAGTGCCAGCCAAGCGCCTGCTCCAATCGCCGCCGCTCGCGCGACTCGGTGGCCGATCGGTAACGCGCCCGGAAGTGGACCTCGCGTCCCGGTTCGGCGCGCTGCTCGAGGGCGCCGATGGCTGCCAAGCGTACTTTCAGGGTTCGCGACTCGAGCGCCGCTAGCAGCGCCTTGCGCACGCTGTCCGGCTTGTGAGCTGCGCGCCCGAGCTGTGCGGTGGCGGCTTCGCGGACGGCGGCGCTTTGGTTTTGGTCCATGGCGAACTCGCACAAGAGGGCAGTGACCGTGGGGGTCTTGATGGCCCCAAGCAGGTTGAGGACATGGGCCCGAAGCAAGCCGTGCGCCGAAGGCCGGTCCAGCGCTTCTAGCAAGAAGTCCTCGGCTTGGTCGGGATCCGTGCTGCACACCAGCGCTGCGGCGGCACCCATGGTGCTTGGTGAGTAGCCTTGCTCGAAGACCGCGCGACCAAAGCTAGCCAGCTC
>JAKFYL010000289.1 GCA_021730845.1 Planctomycetota bacterium
CGATGATGCGATCCACGGTGCGAGCGCTGCCGGTCGTGTGCAGCGTGCCGAAAACCAAGTGACCGGTTTCGGCGGCCGTGATCGCCGCGGCGATGGTGTCCAGGTCGCGCATTTCCCCCAGTAGAATTACGTCGGGATCCTGGCGCAGGGCGCGTCGCACGGCTTCGGGAAACGTGGGCACGTCGTGGCCGACTTCGCGCTGCGTCACCAGCCCTTTCTTGTGGGTGTGGAAGTACTCGATCGGGTCCTCGATGGTGACGATGTGGCGATCGAGGTTTTGGTTGATCCAATCGATCATCGTGGCCAGAGTGGTGGTCTTGCCCGAACCCGTGGGCCCGGTGACCAGCACCAGACCGCGCGGCCGGCGCAGCAAGTCTTTGATGCCTTCGGGCAGTCCGATCTGTTCGAAGCGCAGCAGCTTGGAGGGAATCAAGCGCAGCACGGCCGAGGTCCGCCCGCGCTGGCGCAACACGCTGACCCGAAAGCGGCTGCCAGATTCGTGCGCCAGACCGAAATCAGTCGTGCCGCTGGCCTCGACTTCCTGCCAGGCACTGGGCGGGCACAGCTCCCGCGCAAGCGCCAGACACGCGGCGTCGTCGAGCTTTTCGCTGCCAAGGTCGAGCAGCGCTCCGTTCACGCGCAGCACCGGCGCACGTCCGGGCGAAATGTGCAAATCGGAAGCACCGCGCTGGATGCAAGCGTCCATGAGTTCTTTGGCTTTCAAGGTGTAGCTCTTGTCGTTCCCAAGGGGCCGTCAGTCGTTTTGGCGGGTGACGCGCAATACTTCGACCACCGAGGTTGCGCCTTCCAAGACCTTGCGCGCTCCGTCGCGCACCAGCGGCGAGAGCTTTTGGGTCGCCAGGCAGCGCGCGCGCAGCAAGTCGAGGTTTTCCTCGCGATAGATCATTTCACGCAGGGTTTCATCCAACTCCAGGGTTTCGAACAGGCCCACTCGGCCGCGGTAGCCCGTGCCTTCGCAGGCGCGGCAGCCCGTGGGACGGCGAAACGGTCTGCCAGCGTGCAAGCGCGCATCCAGGCCGATGGCCGAGTGCTCGGCTTCGGACGGCACGTACGTCTGGGAGCACTCGGCGCACAGGCGCCGCACCAAGCGCTGGGCGATCACGCCTTGGACGGCCGTGGAAATCAAGAATGGTTTCACGCCGATGTCCGCCAGGCGCGTGATCGCGCTGGGAGCGTCGTTGGTGTGCAAAGTCGAGAACACCAAGTGTCCGGTGAGCGAGGCTTGGATGGCGATCTCGGCCGTTTCCAAGTCGCGGATCTCGCCCACCAGGATGATGTTGGGCGCGCAACGCAGCATGGCCTTGAGGATGCGCGCAAACGTCAAGCCCACCTTGCTGTACACCTGCACCTGGTTGATACCCGTGATGTGGTACTCGACCGGATCCTCGGCGGTGATGATCTTGACGTCGGAGCGATTGAGCTCGGACAGCGCGCCGTACAACGTCGTCGTTTTTCCCGACCCCGTCGGTCCCGTGACCAGCACGATCCCGCTGGGCCGTTTGATCAAGCGCTTGAACCAAGCGTAGTCGTCCTCGCCCATTCCCGATTCGCGCAGGGAGATCAAATTCGCCGAGCGATCGAGTAGGCGCATGACCATGCTCTCACCGTGGTTGGTGGGCAGGATCGAAGCGCGCACGTCCACTTCGCGTCCCTTCAGGCGCAAGCTGATGCGTCCGTCTTGAGGTTTGCGCTTCTCGGCGATGTCCATGCGCGCCATGATCTTGAGTCGACTGATGATCGGCGCCGCCAAATGCAGCGGGTGCTCGGCGGCCGGACGCAACATGCCGTCGACTCGATAGCGCACGCTCAGACCCTGCGCACCGGGTTGGATGTGGATGTCGGATGCGCGTTGTTCGAGGGCTTCTTGGAACATGCGCGTCACCAGTCGCACGATCGGAGCATCCGATTCGTCCTCGGCCGCGGAACTGCCCATGCTGCGCGCGACCTGGGACTCCGAGTCGGTGCCGTAGGCCTGGGAAATCGCTGCCGCGAGAGCGCTCCTAGCCGCCAGCGCGCAGCTCACTTCGCCGCCGATGGTGAAGCTGATCTGATCGACGATGATGCGTTTCAACGGATCGTCGATGGCGACGATCAGGCGGCCGTCTTTTTCGGCTACCGGCAGCACGCCTTGGGCGCGGGCGAAGTCCGCCGGCAGGCGCGCGGTGAGTTCGCTCGAAACCCGTCCCTTGGACAAATCGACGTAGGGCAGCCCGTGGGCCTTGGCCTGCGCGCGCGCCAAAGTGGATTCGCTGACAAAGCCCAGTTCCAAGAGGGCTTGATCCAGCCCCAAGCTGCCGCCGCGCTGCAAACTCTGGGCTTCCCGCAGTTGCTCCTGGGTCACGGCCCCGGAGGTCAGCAGCACGTCCCAAAAACTAGGACTCAAGCCAAGGGCCTCCATTGCGCAAGCGCGTACATGCCCGGCGGCGCGGTGGTCGGACAGCGGGGTTGGATCACACAAGACTCCTGCGACGAACTGTACTGACGTGGTGTCCCAAAGCAGCCGGGGCGATTCGCCCCTTGGAGAGCTTCTATAGCCACGGCACGGCAGCACACTACGCCACGGCGCACGCGGGGGCTCAAGAGGTCAGCGCGGGCTGGCTAGAAAAAGGAGCGTCCCTACCCAGGCCGAGTCGGCCTTGGTAGGGAGCCAGCTAGCGCATGCGCACCTCGCGCCTGTCTCCGGCGCGCGCACGCAGGCCCTCTACTCATGCAAGCAACTACCAACCACCGCCGGGGGGCGTGGCCGGCTTGTTGCCCCCGGCGGGAACCGGCGCGGGAGGCTTGACGCCTACCGAGCGCAGAATCCCCGAGAAGGTCACGGTCACTTCCGGCTTGGACGGGTGTCCGGTCTTGACCAGCATGCGCCCGGCCCAGGAGCCCTCGGCCGCCTCGGGCAGGCCCGTGCACGTCAATTCGATGCTGACCGACTTGCCGTCCTCGGAGGGTTTGGGAGAGATGCTGAAATGCTCGGCCCACTTGAAGGTCGGCACCTGATCGTTGGCACCCAGGAGCTTGCACTCCTGCGGGCCGAAGCTGAAGGCCGGATCGAACGTGCTGATCTTGACCGTGCGCGAAGCAACTTGGCCCGGTCGGAGCAGTCCAAAGCCCATGTATTGCTGGTCGATTGCGATCGGGCCGCGCACATTGGCGCGCGCCATGACCGTGGCCGTGTAGGCTGCCGGCGAACCGTCGGCGTTGGGCTTGGCGCCCTGGATCAACTGGTCGCTGACCAAACTGATGGGGTGCATGAGCATGCCCTCCTTGGCCTCGGCGCCCAAGTTCACTTTGGCGGACCAGCGGCTGGCCTTGCCATCGGCGGTCGGATCGATCGGGCTCAAGCTCACGACCAGTCCCGCCGGCGCGGTCTTCGATTCCAATTGCAGCGTGAAGGGATCGGGCTTCTTGCCGACGACCTCGAAGGTGCGCTCACCGGTCGCGCCCAGCGCCAAGTCGCCGAAATCCACCTGATTGGGCGCGATCATGAAGTACGTGTCCAGGGCCGCCGTAAGGCCCACCGTCACCGTGCCGCGCGGATCATTGCAGTTGATGTTGATCTTGCTGCTGGCCGCGCTGTGCTTGTTCTTGGTGTCCAGTTGCGCGGTCAGTTCGACCTGAGTCCCGGTAGGAATGGGATCGCCAAAGTTGTAGATGGCGCGCGAATCGCCCGAGACCACTTCGAGTTGCGAAACGGTGCAACCGCAAGTGGGCTTGGCCGTACTGATGTGCAGCGGCCCTTCGCCGGCGCTCTTCATCTTGAAAGTGTGAACCAGCACTTCGCCTTCGAAACGCTGGCCGAAGTCGTGGTCGGCCTTGTCGACCTCCAAACGACCGTTCTTGGGCCACTGCTGACCTTCCGCGGCCGAGGGAATCGCCGGCTTGGGCGGAACCGGCGGCGTGCCGGTTTGCGGCGCCGGGTCTTGCGCCCTGGGAGCCATGGCGTGGGACAGGCCTGCGCCCGCTGCGAGCGCTAGAGCCAGCGCCAAACCGGAGCAGGCAATGCAGGCGACTCCACGAAAACGCAAGGCCGCGAGGGAATTGGAAGCGAGCAAGTGGGTCCCAGGTCGAGTAGTCATGGATGGAACAGATTTCCGGTGTGCCGGAGGCTAAGGAAAGGGGTCAAAAGTTTACCTCCCAGGTCGGGACGGCAAGCAAATTCGGAGCGACAAGGCAGGTTGCGAGCCATGAACCGGGGCTTTGGCGGGTAGGATCACCCGTTCCTAAGGTCCCATGGCATTCTTGAACACGGTCGGCCGCGTGGTGGTGCTTGCCGCGTGCCTTTCCAGCGCGGCCTGCACCTGCCCCACCAGCGCCAAGAAATTGGCGACCCTGGATCGCAGCACCCCGGAGCGCGCCCTGGAGAGCTACCAGAGCTACTTGGCGTTCGATTTGCGCGACTTGGAGTACCGTTGCTTCAGCGCGGATTTTCGCCGGCGCAACCGCTTGTCCCTGGCGAATTACGCCGAAGGGCGCGACCGAATGCTGCGCGAACGGCCCTGGCTCAAGAGTTTCGCCGGGGCGAAAATCGCCGCTCAAGGTACGAACGAGGATGGCAGCCATTGGGTCGACGCACGCGTCCTGGGTCGTACGGTGCGTGTAAGGATGGTGCGAGAAGATTTCTTCGAAATCCGGTCCGACGAGGGCCTCGTGGCGGATGGCTACGGGCGAGTCGAAGACTGGCTTTCCGTGGACCCAGGCGGCCAAAGCTCGGCCGCCGGCGCCGCGCTGCGGGCGCGCATTCTCACCCAGCAATCCCAGTTCGACCTAGCGCGGGCCACCCAGTTGCACATCGCCCGCGACTGGAAAAT
>JAKFYL010000302.1 GCA_021730845.1 Planctomycetota bacterium
CGACGTGCGTGCCGTGGAAGCTCGAAGGCGTCACGCCGTTGCCATCACCGACGTCCGTGGGGTCGGCGTCCATGCCGTTGCCGTCGCCCGCATTGGTTGCATTGGAGATGAAGTCGTAGCCTGGAATTTGGCGGTTGACCAGATCCGGATGCGCGAGTTCCCCCGTGTCGACCACGGCCACGATGACGTTGGAATCGCCCGTGGTCAGGTCCCAGGCCGCCGGAAGCTGGATCAGGGGGTAGTGCCACTGCAGCGGGTAATACGTGTCGTTGGGCGTCGTCGCGGCGATGCGCCGGATGAAGTTGGGTTCGGCGTACTCCAGGCCCGCTCGCGCATCGAGCAAGGCCGTGAAGGCCGCGGTGAAGCGCAACGCTTCGACCGCGTTCAACTCGGAAGGCACATCGAAGCCGGCCTTCACCAGAGAGTCCACGCGCTGATCCACACGCGCACCCAGTTGCGCCAGGTGTTGGTCGACTTGCGCCGGGTTGATTGCACCGATCAGAGCCTCGCCGGGTACGAATTCCAGTCCCGCCTGGGCGTAGTTTTCTTGGTGGTTCTGCGCCAAGAGCCCGACATGAGTCGTTAGATCGCGCACGGACTCCACGCTGGGAGCTACCGCGGTGCCAACCTGCACGAACGCGGGCCCGGCTGCCTGGGCCTCCCGCGCGTCAATCGTGAGCAGGTAGTTCGAGTTCTTGCCCAAGCCTTCGACCACTAGCTGTCCAGCGCCTTGGAGCAGGAAAGCCAGGGTTTGACCCGTTTGGGTCGCCACGGGGGCCACATCGAGGAACCGCAGGGCGACCGGATCGAATACTTGCAGCGCCAGGTCCTGGGCGGCGCCTCCTAGCACCTCCAGCCGCGCTTCGACGAACAGGGGCTGGGGCGCGGCCAGCGCGAACCCGTCGTATTCGTCACCCCCTCCGGCTTGTCCGCTGACAGCCAGGGACCCGCCGGCGCTCAACTTGGGCAGGCGCTGGGCGGCATCGAAGCTGTTGTTGCCCTCCATTTCAGGGGTCGGGGGCGGCACGGCGCCGGGGACGCTGATGGTTCCCGATACGCGCGCACCGTCCGAGCCCCCCCCGCCTCCGCCGCCACAGGCGCCTGCTGCGAGTAGGGCCGAAATCCAAACGGTTCGATACGCGTTGCGATGCATGGGTTCTCCTTCTTCTTGCGGGGGGGCGTAGTCTTTGATCCTTGCGACCGGCGTTTCCCACGGGTCGAACGCGGATTGTAGCCAACCGATTCCCGTTCCGATCGCGGCTTTTCGGGGCGATTTGGCCTCACGCTGCGCGTTGACCTCGGCTAGCCGGCCATGGATCTTGCCGCAAGTTCGGCATTGAACCGGGGCTCCCTTGGTTGGACCATAGCCGGGGCTCAACCAAAGCCCTCGACCCCCAGCGCCCGCGTGTCTACTCGCCTACGTCAATCGACCCATACCCATTCGTGCCCGCATCGCGCGGGTGGCGGTGCCGGCGGGTATGCGCACCGGGTGCACGGCGCGCAATGCTGGCTCCGCAAACAACCCTCTCGAACCCATGGCCGGCAAGGCGCGCAAAAGGACTGATCGCGCCGAGCCGCCGAGTATGTGGTCGCGCCTGGTCACGTGGGCGCGCACCGGCATCGTCGGCGACGGCTCTGTGCCCTTGGACGAGGAAGCGGAGGACGAGCAGGATGTCGTTAGGCCTAGCTCGCCGCGTGGCGAGCGCGTGCAGGAGATCAAAGGCATTGCGCTGATTTCGGCCTCGCTGTGGCTGAGCCTGGCTTTGGCGACGTACTACCATCCGCTTTGGGATCCGGGCGCCCGCGGGTTCAACTGGTGCGGCAAGGTCGGCTACTACTTCGCCGACATGATTTACTCCGCGGGTGGGGTGGCCGGATTTTTGTTGCCGCTTCTAGGCGGAGCGTGGGGAGCCGTATTGGTCGCGCGCAAGCGCGTGCGACTGCCCGCCGTGCGTTTGGTGGCGGCGCTGTGTTTGGTGTTTTCCGCGGCGTACTTGATCGAGATCGCATTTGGGGGCCCCGAGGCGCTCAGCAATCGTTTGCGCTACGGGCCCGGCGGCTGGATTGCGTTTACCTCGACTCCGGAACTGCAAGAAAAGTTCGGCGGACCGGGTCTGGTGATCTTGATGACATCCCTGGCGCTGGTGTCTTTCCTGCTCGCCACCGAAATGGCGTTCTACCCGGCGCTGGCCGCTTTTGCCGGTTGGCTCACGCGCCGACGCGACGAGCGCGGAGAAGGTGCCATGTCGGCGATCTTCGGTTGGACGGGCCGCCTCGTGTTGGGCCTGTGGGATTTCTTGCGCGGCGCGCGCATCGGTGAGTCCGCGGATGACCTGCTTGCCAAGGAGGCTTTGGCTCAGGGGACGGTGCTGCAGCCGTACGTAGATCCCAAGAAGAGCGCGACGCGGCGCCGCAGTTACCACGCGCGCGCCGAAGAAGACGACGAAGAGGACCCTGAGTTCATTCAGCCGCCCGCGCCGCTGCAGCTTCCGCCGGCTGCTGAAGTCTTGCCCGGGGCCGCAGCCATCGACGAAGACGAGGAAGAGGCGCTGGCAGCTGGAGCGCTGGCCGAGTCCGATGCCGAGGCTATCGACGAAGACGAAGCCGGCGCCAAAGCGCTTGCTTCGGCGCATGCCGACGAGGACGAGCAGGACGACGAGGAACTAGCGCAGGAAATCCAGCCCAAAGCGGCACGCAAATCGGCGTCCCAGGCGAGCGCGCAAGCCAAGCCTGCCGAACCGGGTGAAGAGACGCAGGTTGGCGAGCCTGCCCCCGAACTCGACCCGACCCAGTGGGTCTTGCCGCCGGTGGACCTGCTCGATCCACCCGAGCGCGTGAACAGCTTCGACAACAAGACCATCGAAGAAAACGCGCGCAAATTGGAGCACGTGTTGCGCACGTTCCGCGTCGAAGCCCAGGTAGTCAACGCCCAGACCGGGCCGACGGTCGTGCTCTACGAGCTGGAAGTGGCCCAGGGCACGCGCATGAACAAGGTGCAGCAGTTGGGCCAGGAAATCGCCGCTGCGCTGCGCGCGCAAAGCGTGCGCATCATCGCGCCCATTCCGGGCAAGTCGACGGTGGGCATCGAAGTTCCCAGCAAGGAACGCCGCGTCGTGCGCATCAGCGAGTTGGTCACTCACAAGGGACACGACCCCAAGTCGCAGGCCTTGCCGCTGTACTTGGGCGTCGACGTGGAAGGCCATCCGATCGTGGAGGACCTGGCGCGTATGCCGCACCTCTTGATCGCCGGAACCACAGGCTCGGGCAAGAGCGTGTGCATCAACACGATCTTGGCCAGCGTGCTCTTGACGCGCTCCCCGCACGACGCGCAGCTCATCTTGATCGACCCCAAGATGGTCGAGCTGCAGGTCTACACCAAGGTGCCGCATTTGATGTTGCCCGTCGTGAGCGACATGCGCCAAGCCACGCAGGTGCTCAACTGGCTGGTGGAGAAGATGGAAGGGCGCTACGAGCTGTTCCAGGCGGCAGGCGTCAAGCACATCCGCGGTTACAACCAGCTCGGAGAGGAAGGCTTGCGCGCTCGCATGGGCGAAGCGTTCGGCGAGGAACGCACGCCGCGCCACGTACCCTACATCGTAGTCGTGATCGACGAGTTCGCCGACTTGATGATGCAGTCCAAGAAAGAAGCCGAACTGGCCATCACGCGCCTGGCGCAAAAATCGCGCGCCGTCGGCATTCACGTGATTTTGGCCACCCAACGGCCGTCCACCGACGTCATCACGGGTGTGATCAAGGGCAACTTGCCCACGCGCATCGCGTTCCAAGTGGCCAGCAAGATCGACAGCCGCGTGATTCTGGACGTGCAAGGCGCCGAGAAACTGCTCGGCGGCGGTGACATGCTGTACACCCCGCCTTCCTCCGGCAGGGTCAAACGCGCCCAAGGCGCGCTGGTAACCGACGCCGAGATCCAAGATCTAGTCGATTTCGTGTGCCAGAATTCGGCCCCGCGCTTCAGCCAGGAGCTGGTGCAGGTCGCCACCGGTAGCGGCAAGCCCGGCGGCGGCGAAGGGTTCGAGAGCGCGCTCGAAGACGACTTGTGGGACGAGGCCGTGCGCGTGATCCTCAAGTCCAAGCGCGGTTCGGCCAGCCTTTTGCAGCGTGCATTGGGCGTGGGCTACACGCGCGCCTCGCGCTTGCTCGACATGATGGGCGAGGCGGGCATTGTCAGCGATCACAAGGGCAGCAAGGCGCGAGAAGTCTTGATGACCTTGGAGCAGTGGGAAGAGCAGCATGGAGCCTCGCTCAATCAGTCAGGCCCAGGAGCATCCGATGACTCGTGAAGTATCCAATCCCTCCCCCGATGAGTCCCGTGGGTTCGGTCAAGACTTGGTCGGCATCGCCATTTTCGCGGCGGCCGTCTTCTTGATCGTTTCCGTGTCCATGGCCATGCGCGGCCAAGCCCAGACGCCAACCGGCATCCAGGCCTTTTTCCACGACCTCGTGGCGCGCTTTGGGCCGGTACCATGCCTGGCGCTGGGAGTGGCCATGGCGGGCATCGGTGGAAAACTGTGGCTCTTCGGGCTCAAGCACGGTCTGCTGCGCCATGTGTTTGGAGTCGTGGGGTGCGCGCTGTGCTTGGCAATCCTGGCGGGCGCATTTTCCGACACGGCAGGCGGAAGCCTGGGGAATGCCTTGGGAGGTGCGGTGCGCAGGACTACGCATTGGAGCCTTGCCGCCCTGGTTGGCTTGCTGGCCTTGGCCCTCCCGGCCTGGCTGGCATGGCTGAAGCCGGCGGTCTTTGGCGTCGCGGCCGAAGGAAATCGCGGACCAAGTGCCACGCGCAATGAGCCTCTTACGGATTCGG
>JAKFYL010000396.1 GCA_021730845.1 Planctomycetota bacterium
CGGCCAGACCGAGCACCAGCCCAACTGGGGCGTGCCCAAGAACCGTTCGGACTTCCACCCCCACGATCCGCGCGCGCGCCAAGACATCCAGTCAAACGCTCCGCGCGGCGGGGAAAAGGAGAAGAAGCCGTGAGCGCGGACGCTTCCACCCAGCCCGGAGCGGCGCTAGCGGCTTGCGCGGCGCGCGTTCAGGCCGCACTCGAAGGCACGTCCGCCGCGCTCGACGCTCAGGCCAAGGACATGCCGGTCGTGACCACCGAGGTGACGGCCGCGAAGGAGGTCCTGCAGCGTCTCAAGCAACGCGCCGGTTTCGCCCAGTGCACCTTGGTCACGGCCGTGGATCACTTCCCCAGCCAGCCGCGCTTCGAAGTCATCTGGCAACTCTTGTCGCACGCGCACGCCGACCGGGTGCGCGTGCGCGCACACTTGCCCCAAGGGAGCGAAAGCGTGCCGACTTGCAGCGATTTGTGGCCGGGCGCGAACTGGTCGGAGCGCGAGTGCTTCGACATGTTCGGCATTCGCTTCGACGGCCATCCGGACCTGCGGCGCTTGCTCATGCCCGAGGGCTATGACCATCACCCGCTACGCAAGGAATTCCCGCACCGCGGCATAGAGCCCGATCGCCTGTATCGCGAGTGGGACGACGCGCGCCGTGAGCGCGACGCTACGTACCCGTAGCCCCTCGTCATGGCTGTGAAGACCGAAACCTTCGAGTACCAAAGGCCTACCTTGCCGGAAACGGCAGCCGGCGGCGATGACCCGCTGCATGGCGAGTTGCTTACGCTCAACATGGGGCCGCAGCACCCAGCCACCCACGGGGTGCTACGCCTGGTCGTGACCATGGATGGCGAGACCATCGTCGACGTCGACCCGGACGTGGGCTACTTGCACCGCGGCAAGGAAAAGACCTGCGAGTCGCTGGGCTGGCACAAGTTCTTTCCGCACACCGACCGCTTGGACTACGTCCAGCCGTTGATGAACAACATCGGCTACGCGCTGGCGCTCGAGCGTTTGGCGGGCCTGGAAGTTCCGCCGCGCGCGCAAGTCGTGCGCGTGCTCCTGATGGAAATCTCGCGCATCATGGCGCACCTGATCTACATCGGGACGCTGGGCATCGATTTGGGCGCGGTGACGATCTTTTTCTGGTCCTTCAAGCAACGCGAAGAGCTGTACAAAGTCGTCGACGCCTACACCGGCCATCGCATGAACAACAGCTACGTACGCATCGGTGGTGTATACGCCGACATCGACGCGGGCGTGGCCAGCCAGATCGCCAAGTTTCTGGAGGACTTTCCCGCGGCCCTGGCGGAAATCGACGCCATGCTCACGCGCAACCGCATCTGGTACGACCGCAACAAGGACGTCGGCATCCTCTCGCGCGAACAGGCTATCGCTTGGTCGCTTTCGGGACCGATCCTGCGCGGCAGCGGCGTGGATTGGGACTTGCGCAAGCAGCAGCCCTACAGCGGCTACGAACAGTACGAGTTCGAAGTGCCCACGGGCACCGTCGGCGACTGCTACGACCGCTATCTGGTGCGCATGGAAGAAATGCGCCAGTCGGCGCGCATCGCGCGTCAAGCGCTGGACAAACTCGAACACGTGCGCGGGGACGTGCTGGCCGAGGACCGCCGTTTCGTGCTGCCGCCCAAAGGCAAAGTGCATACCTCGATGGAAGAATTGATCTTCCAGTTCAAGGTCGTGACCGACTTGCGCTTGCCGCGCGGCCAGGCCTACAGCGGCATCGAATCGAGCAAGGGCGAATTGGGCTTCTTCGTCGTATCGGACGGCACGAGCAAGCCCGTGCGCTGCCACATCCGCGCTCCGGGACTGATGAACATCCAGGCCTTGCCGATTTTGGCCCGCGGCCGGCTGTTCTCGGACATGGTGGCGCTGATCGGCAGCATGGATTTCGTCATGGGTGAGGTGGATCGCTGATGGCACTTTCCGCGCGCTTGAAGGCCGAGTTCGACGAACTCGTGACGCACTATCCCGAGCGCCGCGCCGGCTTGATTCCGGCGCTGCACCGTTGCCAGGAAGAGCTCGGCGGTTGGCTCTCGCCGCAAACCCTGGAGGACTGCGCCCAGTTCTTCGGTCTTGACCCGGTCGAGGTGTATGGCGTCGCGACCTTCTATCCGATGTTCCGCATGACGCCGCCAGGCCAGCACACGATTTCCGTGTGCCACAACATTTCTTGCGCGCTGCGCGGCGCGGAGGAAGTGCTGGCCCACGTCTGCCGCCGCACCGGGGCCAAGCCGGGAGGCACCTCCCCCGACGGGCAATTCAGCGTGCTGCGCGTCGAGTGCCAAGGTGCCTGCGCGAACGCGCCCATGCTGGACCTCGACGGCACGTACCACGAAGATCTGGACCTGGCCAAGGTCGATCAGGTCTTGGACCTTGTGGCGCAAAGCGCACGCGCCAAGCAGGGAGCCACGCCGTGAAGGCCTATCCGAAATACCTGCTCGAGCGCGTGAATCTGCCGGGTTCGCACACCCTGGCGGTGTCGCGCGCCCATGCCGGCTACAGCGCCTTGGAAAGCATCCTCAAGACCGGCAAGAAACCCGAGGAGGTCATTGCCGTAGTCAAGGATTCGGGGCTGCGCGGCCGGGGCGGCGCGGGCTTTCCGACCGGCATGAAGTGGAGTTTCATGCCCGACCCGGCCAAGGATCCGCGGCGCCGCTATTTGGCCGTCAACGCCGACGAAAGCGAGCCGGGGACCTGCAAGGACCGCGTGTTGATGGAACGCGATCCGCACGGGTTGATCGAAGGCACGCTGATCGCGGCCTTCGCCATGCGCGTGCAAGCGGCCTACATCTACGTGCGCGGCGAGTACCGCCTGTCGTACCAGCGCTTGGAACTCGCGCTGCAGGAAGCGCGGCGCGCCGGGCTGGTCGGCAAGAACATCCTGGGCAGCGATTTTTCCTGCGACATTTGGCTGCACAAAGGCGCGGGCGCCTACATCTGCGGCGAGGAAACCGGATTGATGGAGAGCTTGGAGGGCAAGCGCGGCCACCCGCGTCCCAAGCCGCCGTTCCCCGCCGGCTTCGGCCTGTGGGGCAGCCCGACCACGGTCAACAACGTGGAAACCTTGTTCAACGCGCCGTTCATCATGAATCGTGGCGCGGAGTGGTTTCGCAGCCTGGGCACCAAAGCGAGCACGGGCAACTTCCTGTGCGGCATTTCGGGCCACGTCGAGCGTCCGGGTGTGTACGAATTGCCTTTCGGCGTGACCGCGCGCGAGATCTTGGAGGAGTGCGCCGGGGGCGTGTGGAAAAAACGCAAGCTCAAGGCCTTCTTCCCCGGCGGATCCTCGACCGGGCTGTTGCCGGCCAGCGCCATCGACACGCCCATGGACCACGATTCGGTCAAAGCCGCCGGATCCATGTTCGGCACGGCGGCCATGATCATGCTGGACGAGACGGCTTGCGTGGTCGAAGCCAGCCGCGTGATCGCGCGCTTCTACGACCATGAGAGTTGCGGCCAGTGCAGCCAATGCCGCGAGGGCACTCAGTGGCTCGCGCAGATTTTCGCGCGCATCGAACGCGGGCAAGGCAAGCGCGAGGACATCGACCTGCTCGTATCGCTGGCTAGGGGCATGGCGCCCGGCAAGACCATCTGCGCTCTGAGCGACGCGGCCGCCATACCAACTTTGGCGGTGGTCAAGCACTTCCGCGCCGAACTCGAAGAGCACGTGCGACTGGGACGCTGCCCATTGCGTCATGAATCCAGCGGCCCAGGCGCACCAGCATCCATGGAGGAAGCACACGCGTGACCAAGATCGTCCTCAACGGGCGCGAGATCGTCGTCGATCCCAAGCAGCCCTTGATCCGGGCCTGCCACGACCACGGCGTGGACGTGCCCATGTATTGCTATCACCCCGGGCTCAAGCCGGTGGGCTCGTGCCGCATTTGCCAAGTCGAGGTGAAACAAGGCGACATGCCCGCGCGCGTGGTCGTGGCCTGCCGCACGCCGGTGGCCGAAGGCATGATCGTCAACACCGACGCGCCCAAGGCCCACGACGCGCGCCGCGAATGCCTGGAGTTCTTGCTCAAGAACCACCCGCTGGACTGCCCCATTTGCGACAAGGCCGGCGAGTGCGATCTGCAGGACTACTCCTTCAACGAAGGACAAGGCCAAGGCCGCACTAGTGAACCGCGGCGCAAGCTTGCCAAGCGCAAGAGCCTGGGCGACGTGATCGTGCTCGACCAGGAGCGCTGCATCCTGTGCAGCCGCTGCGTGCGCTTCTTCGAAGACGTCACCAAGAAGCCGCAACTCACGGTGGCGGGCCTGGGGTCGCGCTCCGTGATCGCGACGTTCATGGACAAGCCCCTGGAGGGCAATTACCAAGGCAATCTCGCCGACATCTGCCCGGTCGGCGCGCTGACGCTCAAGAAGTTCCGCTTCCAGGCGCGCGTGTGGAACTTGTCCAAGACACCCTCCACGTGCGCCGAATGCAGCCGCGGCTGCAAGGTCTCGGTCGAGGTCCTGCGTCACGGCGAGGTCAAGCGCTTCCGCCCGCGTTACGACGCCGAAGTCAACCAGTGGTGGATGTGCGACATCGGTCGCTTTGCGTTCGATCACGTCCAAGTCCCGGCGGCGCCGGGGGGCGGGGTGCTGGGCGGGCGACTCGACGGCGCCGCGCTGCGCGGCTACACGGGGCTGGAAGCGTGCGACACCAAGGACGCCATCCGGGCTGCCGTCGTGATGATCCGTTTCAACAGTCGCCATGCAAGACCCTTAGAACTGCGCGCGCGTCCGGCTCGGGATTTCGTGCCGAACCGCCCCCACTCGCAAGACCGCTCCGG
>JAKFYL010000031.1 GCA_021730845.1 Planctomycetota bacterium
GGTGGCCGCCACGAGCATCACGTGGGCCGTGCGCGACAAGCGCAGCACCGAGGCCAGCATCGTGCACAAGAAACCCAGCGCCAGGATCATCAACGGCGCCAGCGCCGTCATGGCGTCGGAATCGAAGAGCTGGCGGATCGAATCGGCGTTCATCGCGCGAGCTCCTGCGTCAGGGCGCCCAAGGTCTGCGCATGCGGAGAAGGTAGCGCCGCGGCCGCCGCGCTCGCGCGCGCGCGCTCGACGCGCTGCATGATCAATTCGAGCGAGGGCTGAGTGGGGCCCAGGAAGCGGTCCGGGTTCAAACCGATCCAGAACACCAGCACGACCAGCGGCAGTACCGTTGTCAGTTCGCGCAAGCTCATGTCAGGCAGATGCCGGTTCTCCGAGTGGGTCACGGCGCCAAACAACACGCGCCGGGTGGAACCGAGCAAGTACACGGCGCCGAATACCACTCCTGTAAGCGCCAGGACGCCCCACCAACGATTGGCCTGGAACGCGCCCAGCAGGATCGGATACTCGCCGGCGAACCCGTTGAGGCCGGGTAGACCAGCGCTGGACAGCACGGTCAGCACCAAACACGCCGCGAACCAGGGCATCACGGACGCCAATCCTCCGAACTGATCGAGTTGGCGCGTGTGGCGGCGCTCGTAGATCATGCCCACGAGCAAGAACAACAGTCCCGTCGAAACGCCGTGGTTGAGCATTTGCAGCATGCCGCCGCCCAAACCTTGCGCATTGAGTGCGAATAGGCCCAGCACCACGTAGCCCATGTGGCTGACCGAGGAACAGGCGACTAGGCGCTTGAGGTCGTTTTGGGCCATGGCCAGCAGCGCTCCGTACAGGATTCCGATGGCGCCCAGAGCCATGAACACCGGAGCCGCATCCAGGGCCGCATGTGGAAACATGCCGATCCCAAAACGCAGCAAGCCGTAGGTTCCCATCTTGAGCAACACCCCGGCCAGGACCACCGAGCCGGATGTGGGCGCCTCCGTGTGGGCGTCAGCCAGCCAGGTGTGGAACGGGAACAGTGGCACCTTGATGGCGAAGGCCAGCGCGAACGAAGCGAACAGCCACAGCTGCGTGGCGCTGTCCAGGTGCATGGCCTGGTTGGCGAGTTGCACCACGTCGCTGGTGTTCAAACGCCAGATCAACGCGATCACTCCAACCAGCATGATCAAGCTGCCGGCCAGGGTGTACAGGAAGAACTTGACGGTCGCATACAAACGATTGGTTCCGCCCCAAATGCCCACCAGGAAGTACAGCGGTATCAGGCTGACCTCCCAAAACACGTAGAACAGCACCAAATCGAAGGCCAGGAACACGCCCAGCATGCCGGTCTCCATGACCAGCATCCACACCAGGAATTCCTTGACCCGCGCAGTCACATGGCCCCAAGTCGAAAGCATCACGATCGGCATCAAGATGCCCGTGAACGTGACCATCAAGAGCGAAATCCCGTCGACCCCCAAGCGGAAGTAGATCGGCACGCCTTGCCCGACGAAGCTGGGCAAAGTGAACCACGGCTCGGCGCCCTGCGCGCGCAATTGGATGCTGGCGGTGGAACCATCGAACAAGGTCCAAACGCGCAGCGCCAAGACCGCCGTGACCAGGCTGGCGATCAGCCCGATCGCGCGCTGCGCCTTCACTTGCTGCGAGGGCGTGATCAGGACGAGCAGGGCCCCCAGCAAAGGCAGGAAGGTCAGCCAGGTGAGTAGGTGGGTGGTCATCAAGTCGCCTCAGGTTCGATCAAGCGATCATCCACACGAAAGAAATGGCCGTCGCACCGGCAACGATCCACAGCGCGTAGCTGGCCAGTCGGCCCGTGGCGAGGCGGCGTGAATTGCGCGCAATTTCGCGCACCAACGCGGCGCTGCCGTTGACCAGGCCGTCGATCGCGAAGGCGTCGATGACCACCGAAATGACGAAGGCCACCAGGCGAATCGGGCCCACGATCCAGCGTCCGTATCCTGCGTCGATGCCCCACGCGTTCCCAAGGAACGTGTGCAATTGGGGCGCCCTGCGCCTCGCCTGCTCCTCGGCCGCAGGGCCGCTCTTGAAAGCGTGGAATCCCAAGTGAGCGAACACCAGCGCCACCGCGGAGCTGAGCAGCAACAAGGACCACTCGCCAGCGTGAGACAAGTGCGGCAGGTCGCCGCCGTGCTGGGCCGCGAGGATCTGCTTGCCGGGGCGCAAGATCTCGCCCAGCCAGCCTTCGAGCACGTGCGGCACGTGGAACACTTCGGGCAATCCCAGCAGGCCCCCGACGATCGACAAGAACGCCAACACCATCAGCGGCGTGGTCATGAGCGCTCCTGACTCGTGGGCATGCACATGCTGGCTGTCGTAGCGCGGCGTACCAAAGAACGTTAGCGCCACCATGCGCCACGAATAGAAGGCCGTCATGGCGGCGGCGCCGATGCCGATCACCCACAACAACCAGTACCAACCACCGACGGCGAAGGTGCGGGCCAGGATTTCGTCCTTGGAAAAGAAGCCCGACAAGAGCGGCAAGCCGGAAAGCGCGGCGGCGCCGGCAAGGAAGGTCACGTACGTGCGCGGCATGGCGCGCCGCAGTCCGCCCATCTTGTACAGATCCTGTTCCTCGTGCATGCCGTGAATCACCGACCCCGCGCCGAGGAACAAAAGCGCTTTGAAAAACGCGTGCGTGACGACGTGGAAGATCGCGGATCCGAACGAGCCCGCGCCCAAAGCCAGGAACATGTAGCCCAATTGGGAGACGGTCGAGTAGGCCAGTACGCGTTTGATGTCGCGCTGCACCAACGCGCTGGAGGCTCCGATCAGGGCCGTCAATGCTCCCACGCAAGCCATCGTGGTCATGACCCATGGGCTGGCCGCGAACAGCGGGTTCAGGCGCGTGACCAAATACAGCCCGGACGTGACCATGGTGGCTGCGTGAATCAGGGCCGAAACCGGAGTGGGGCCGGCCATGGCGTCCGGTAGCCAAGTGAAAAGCGGCAGTTGCGCCGACTTGCCGCAGCAGCCCAGGAACAAACACAAGGCCGCCAGCGCGAGCTGCGACGAAGCGCCCGAGCCGCCCGCGGCCAGGCTGTCCTGGGCTTGCAGCGCGGCCCCGCCGGCGATCACCGAGAGATCGAGCGATCCGAAGGCGTCGAACAACAGGAACGACCCGGCCAAGAAGAACGCGTCGCCGACGCGGTTGGTGATGAAGGCTTTTTGGGCCGCCTGGGCCGGCCAGCCCTTGGCGTACCAAAAGCCGATCAACAAGTAGGAGCACAGTCCCACGCCCTCCCAGCCCACGAACAGTCCGATGAGGCTGGTCGACAGCACCAACATGAGCATCGCAGCCACGAACAAGTTCAAGTAGGCGAAGAACTTGGCGTAGCCGCGGTCGGCGTGCATGTAGCCGGCGCTGTAGACGTGAATCAGGAAGCCCACGCCGGTGATCACCAGGGTCATCGTGCTGGAGAGGGGATCCAGCAGCAGGCCGAAGTCGACGCGCAAGTCTCCCAGCGTCAGCCAGCGCCAAGTGGGCGAATGCAAGGCGCGTTCGGCCTGCTCGAGATCGCGCAGCTGAAGAAATCCCAGGACCGACAGCGCGAATGCCGCCGCCATGGCTCCACAAGCGACCCAGGGCGCCAAGCCGGCCAGGCCCCGGTTCTGGCTGTGGTCGTGGTGCTGACCGTGATCGTCATGCGCGCCCGCGTGCGAAGCGGGTGCGTTCTGGAGTTGGCCGCGCAGGGACAGCGCGTGCAAAAAGGCGCACACCAGGCTCCCCGCTAGGGGCAGGAGCACGATCCACCACAGGAGTTCGCGTACGTCCATGGGTTAGCCCGCCAATTCTTGCAAGGACTCGGTCTCTACCGTGCGGCGCAAACGGTACATGGCGATCACGATCGCCAGCCCCACGGCCGCTTCGATGGCAGCCACGACGATGACGAACAAACTGAAGACCACGCCGTCCGCGCCAGGCGGCGCATTGGGCGCGCCGAAGTGCGCCCGGCTCCCGGCCACGAAGGCCAAGTTGGCTGCGTTGAGCATGAGTTCCACGCACAGCAACATGACGATGGCATTGCGGCGTATGAGGAAGCCTATGGCCCCAATCGTGAACAGCCCTGCAGCAACGATCAGCAGGTGGGATGTGGGTACGTTCATGGTCGCTCGTGGACGGCGGGGGGCGCTGCAGCGCCGACGCGCTGGGGGACCGGCTCGGACCGGCTGGGCGGCCGTGGCCGCGTTCCAAGATCGCTTGCGTTGGTGGAGGCCAGGTCTTCTTTGGGCGCGGCCTTGGCGCGGCGGTCGCGTTTGGCCAAGGCCATCACGGCAACCATCGTGGCGAGGAGCAGCAAGCTGGTGGCTTCGAATGCCAAGCTGTGCCGGGAGAACAAAGCGAGCGCCAAGTCGCGCAGCCCGTCGAACCCCTGCTCGGGCACCGCGGGCACAGCGCTCGCGCCGTTTGGGCCGGCTGCGGCGGTTCCGCGTTCCACGGCCACCAGGGCCAAGAGCCCAAGCAGCGCACACGAGGCCGCCGCGAGCTTGGAAGCGCGGCTCTCGAACAGCCCGCTGGCGAACTCGACCTTTCGGCCCATGGCGCCCAAATCCAGCAGCATGATCACGAACAGGAACAGCACCAAGATCGCGCCGGCGTAGACCAGGATTTGCACCGCCGCCAGGAAGGGGAAGCCCAACAGGAGATACACGACGGCCAAGGCAAAGAAAGTGCAAGCAGCGCTAGCACGCTGATCATCGGACTCTTGGCCAGGACGACGCCTGCGGCGCACAAG
>JAKFYL010000345.1 GCA_021730845.1 Planctomycetota bacterium
GGTGCCAGGCTCGTCCGCTGCTCCGGCGCGCGCGCCGGAGCAGCGGACGAGCCTGGCACCAAAGGTGTGGGAATCGAGCCTGGTACCGTACTGACAAATCGAGCCTGGTACCGTACTGACAAATCGAGCCTGGTACCGTACCGACAAATCGAGCCTGGTACCGTACTGACAGGTTGCTACTGTACGAGCGAAATGACCGCACAGCTTCGTGGGGTTGGATTGAGCTTTGGCGGGCGCAGGATTCTCGACCAGCTGAGCTTTGATATTTGCCCTGGAGAGGTGTTCGGACTGCTGGGCCCCAACGGTGCCGGAAAGACGACTACCGTGCGCGTGCTGTGCGGGCTGCTCGTTCCCGATACGGGATCGGTTTCCATCGCTGGGATCGACGTGCTGCGAGACCCACTCAAGGCGCGGCGGCAATTGGCGTTTGTGCCCGACGGGTCGCCGCTGTATTCGAATTTGAGTCCGCGCCAAGTGCTCGCCCTGGTGGGCAGGCTGCACGGCATGCTGGAGGACCGCATCGAACGGGAAAGCTTGCGCATGCTGGAAGCGATGGGCCTGTTGCCGCGCATCGACGATCCGCTGGGGGCCTTTTCCCACGGCATGCGTCAGAAGGTAGCGCTGGCTTGCGCCCTATTGCCGCGACCCGCGCTGCTCGTGCTCGACGAACCCTTGTCGGGCCTAGACGTGGAAACCACGGCCGTCTTCAAGGAAGTCCTGCGGGCGTGGGCCAACGCTGGCGGATCGGTGCTGTACACCTCCCACCAACTGGATGTCGTCGAGCGGGTCTGCGATCGGATGGCGATTCTCGACCACGGCCGGCTGATCGCCCTGGGCACGCTCGAGGAGCTACGCGCCAGCGCGCACGAAACGGGAACGCTCGAGCAGATTTTCCGCGCGTTGACGCACGCCGAGGATCCGCGCGAACGCGCGCACAAGATCCTTACGGGGTGAAAGGCAGCGACAATCCGTCGCTCAAGTTGGTCGCGCCGTTGCCGGAGTCCCGATACCAGATCTGGAAGTTCCAGGTCGAGCCGGCGGTGATCGCCGCTTCGGGAGCCGCGGGATTGGTGAAATCGAGCACGCGTGCGGCTGTTCCGCTGGCGCTGGTTTGCACCACGGGAGCAAGTCGCTTGATCGGCGCTTTCACACACAAGGTCCCCACACCCAGCGGAATGCCGTTCTTGGCCTGCGACATCAAGAAGATGCCCAGCTCCGCGGGCGGCAGGGCACTGGTCAGAATGGACGTCTGGTTGGCCGCCATCGACAAGCTGCCTTGCCAGCCCATCTTGGCACCCGCACCCACCGAGTTGGGTGTGGTCGTGCAGTAGTTTCCGCCGGCGCCCAGGGCCATCAACTCGATGCCCGAGACCTTCGGCCGGTCCGCGCTGGAGACGAACGACAGGTTCAGCGCACCGTCGGAGATAGCCACGTCGAAGGTTCGCACCAGGGCCGCAGCCGGACCCACGTTCGCGAAGATGTCCAGATCGTCGAGCACCAATTGCCCTTCGATGGAAACGTCGAACACGCGCGAGCCGACTCCGCCCTGGAACCCCGAGGCCGCGGTGCCGAAGTAGATCTCGGCGAAGTGCAACGTCACGCGGTACAGGCCGGATGCGACCGGCAAGGTGTAGCTGAATTGATTGGGCTGGGAGTTGGACGCGGCACGCTCGGTCTTGTACAGCTCGTCGTCGGTCGTTCCGGAGATGTCGCCCAGGTTCGAGTTGCTGCTGGAAGTCCCACCGTTGAATCCGAAATCCACGCACCAAGTCGCGGGCAGGTTCAATGCAGGGCCGCCGCAGTTCAAGCGCAAGTGGTAGCTCGACGACGACCAAGCCGGAAACCGATAGGTCGTATCGAACAGGTTCGAAGGGTTCGATCCGCCAGCGGTTAGCACCAGTTCATTGCCGACCAGTTCCATGCTGGGTGCGAGCAGCGCTTTGGGGAGCAAGCCGTACAGGAACCAACCATCGTTGGTCGTGTCGTAGGCGCTCATGTCTTGCACCGAGTCAAGTCCAAGTGTGTTTGCACGTCCCCCCGAGATCACGATCTTGTCCCCGCTGGCGAAGATCGTCGGCTCGAAATGCGAGCGCGGGAAAGGCATGCTGGCGGCCTGCTTCCAACCCGACACCGAGTCGAACACATGCACCAAAGCCGTGTCCGTGGGATTGGTGTCGTGTTTGAACTGCCCCCCGAACAGATAGGCACGCCCGTTGAGCACATACGTGCCAAAGTGATTGCGCGCAATGGGCAAAGGCGCAGCGAGCTGCCAAGCCGTGGGATTGGTCAGATCGAGAACCCAGTGCTCATCCTCATCGGTATCTCGATCCGCGGCAACGCCGCCCACGTAATGCAACTGAGTGCCGAGACGAAAAAGCCCGCCGCTACCTCGCAACGCCGGCAACGACACTCGCTGCGTCCAGACGTTCGTGTCCACGTTGTAGGACCACACCTGATCAGTCACCGGTCCCGGATGGGCACCGATGAACCCGCCCGCCATCCACACGTCGCGATTGTCGACCGCCCAGCCCGCATGAGTCAGGCCCAGCGGCATGTCGGCGAGGCTCGACCAGGTATCGCTCGCCGGATCGTAGGCGTCCACGCGCTTGAGGCCGTTGAGAGCGACGTCGAAGCCGCCGAAGACCAGCATGCGGTTGTCGATCACTTCCGTGGGAGCTTCCAGCCTGGCCACGGGGATGTTGCTCACGGAGCTCCAGTCGCAGCCCGACTGCGCCCCGGCCGACAGGTGCAGGCCCAGAACCAGCACGCTGGACGCAACGAACTTCGTTCCGTGCCGCAGAGGACGAGAGGAATCTTGGGTGCAAACGAGGTGGAACATGCGTTCATTCTCCCTTGGCGCCGCGCCTTAGGCCACTCGCTTCCTACCAAGGCGCCGCCGGGCCAGTCGGCCTGAGGCTAGTTGCGCTTCGGGGTGGCCACCTGACGCGGCCCCCACGGGCGTCTAGCACTTGCCAAGTTGCGCGCTGGCCTGAAACAGGGCAAACGTGGCCCCTACCGGATCGGTCAGCAAGGAGAACGAGCCGACTTCGGGGATGGGCGTATTTTCCATCATGGCGCTCGCCTTCAGACGCTTGGCCTTCGAAGTGGCGGCCGCCAGATCATCGACCAAGAAGTACATGAGCCAGCTGCTGGGCGCACCGTTCATCGGGTTTTTCATGATGCCCGCAGCCTGTTTGTCGCCGACTTTCTGGACGCGGTAGGTGCCCATGGGCCCCATGTCCTTGGCCTCCTCCTTCCAACCGAACAGGGCGCTGTAGAACTTTTGCGCGGCGGAATCGTCGCTCGTGAGCAGCTCGTTCCAGCACACGCGACCGGGAACCGGCAAGTCCGGATCGAACCCCATCGATTCGGGTAGGCCCTTGTAGAGCGAGAAATAGGCTCCCTGCGGGTCACTCACGACGCAAAACCGGCCCGTGCCCGGAATGTCCATCGGCGGCATGCACAGTGAGCCTCCCAATGCCTGGCACTTCTTCGCGGCGGCATCGACATCCGGCACGCTCAAGTACGGCATCCAGTGCGAGACAGGGATGTTTTTCTCCTCCATGATGCCGCCGATCGGCCCAGGTCCCGCCATGATCATGCGATACACGGAACCCATCATGGGCAACTCCTGGATTTGCCAGTCGAACAGCGCGCAATAAAAGCTCTGCGATGCGGCAGCATCGGTGGTCATCAAGTCGTGCCACACGAAACGGCCGTTCCAAGGTCCCTGCTGAGATGTTTGCTGGCTAGTCATGATCGTTCCTTGCGTCGTACGGAGAGAGGTAAGGATTCGGCCGCGATTCTAGCGGTCAGCGCGCAGCATGGTGTAAAGATTGGGCACGTTTGTGGCCCTTGCGCGCCGGATACCGCAGCGCGTGGCGGATGAGCCACTTGCGCTCTGCGCTGGCCCCCTGCAGCCAGCGCTCACACAGCTCCAACGCTAGCGCGAGATGGTCCTTGGCGATGTCCCCGACATGATTGGCGACGCTGCGCCGTACGTAGAGACTGGAGTCGTCCTTGAGCGCTTCGAGTATGGGCAGCACCGGTCTGGGATCCTCGATGAAACTGGGAATGCGCACGGCCCACGGCAGCCTCGGCCGGCTGCCTTCCGAGCACAGGCGCCTGACGTGCGGATCCGAATCACGCGTCCAAGTCATCAGCCGCGAGAGCGTGCGCTCGGGCGCATGATTCAAGAAGGCGCGCATGGAAAACTCCGCCGAAAAACGACGCGTGAATTCGTATTGCGCTCGCATCGACGCTTCGAACGGGTCTTGGCCCCCGTTTCCGGCCGCATCCAAACCGTACGCGCCGACGAAGGCAACGTGGGGCAAGTAGAAGAACACCGCCAATCCATTGTTCTCGGTCTGAGCCAGCGGCGGAGTCAACGAGTCGATGAGCACTTGCAGCGCCGATTCATAGCGCTCGGGCAAGTAAGCGCGCAGCACGCGCGCCAAATGCGCACCGCGCTGGAGGATGGACAGCGGAGCAATGCCGCGCGTGGCCGCCTGCCGAAAAGCCCGATCTGGAAAATTTGGATGCACCAAGCGGATGTTGTGCGCGAGGCACGCGGCCGCTTGCTCGCCGAGCAAGGTCTTCAGCGTGCGGCCCTTCTGGATCGACCGCGGAGCGCGGGGCAGGCGCTGCCCGGAGCTGCCGGCCAGCTTGGCGCCCCGGGATGGGCGACTGGTAACCTTGGTAGCCATTTTCTTGAATACTATGGCTGCCCTCTCGAACAATGTCCTTCATGAACACCCA
>JAKFYL010000102.1 GCA_021730845.1 Planctomycetota bacterium
GGCTTCGTGTTCGGCCGCGAAGTGGGTCCAATGTGGACCGAGTTGCTCGCGGCCGAACACGAAGCCTAAGCATGGCAACCGGGCGCAAAACACCCCTAGCTCTTGGAGTCCTCGTCTCCGGCGGCGGACGATCGCTGGAAAACCTAGCCCGCGTCATCGCGAACAAGGAACTGGACGCATCCATCGCGCTCGTCGTGTGCAACGACCCTGCAGCCGCCGCCATCGCCCGCGCCCAACGGCTCGGACTGAAGCTGGCCCTGATCGAGAGCCGCGCCTACAACCACACGACCGATTTTTCGCGTGCCGTGTTCGCTGCACTCGAACAGTCAGGTTGCGAGCTAGCCGTGCTGGCCGGATTTTTGCGTTTGCTCGAGATTCCAACTGCTTGGGAGGGCCGCGTAATCAATATCCACCCTTCTCTCCTGCCAGCCTTTGGAGGCAAAGGCTTTTATGGAATGCGAGTACACGAAGCAGTCATCGCCAGCAAAGCAAAGGTCAGCGGCTGCACGGTTCACTACGTAAACAACGAATACGACGCGGGTGCAATTCTGCTGCAACGTCAGGTTCCTGTTGAACCTAGTGACACGGCTGAGAGTCTGGCGTCGCGTGTGTTCGAGGCGGAGAAGGTGGCGTTGCCAGACGCGATTCGAATCTGGCCCGGGTAGGTCGACTTGCGGTCGGTTTGTACCGACTCCACTTGGTCCTTGGCTAGGCGCTCGGCCAGACCCTCGAGGCACTCCTCCACAGCCTGGCTCGAGCCGTTCTCGCGCCGCCCAAAGAGCTTTTCGAACTGCTGCTTTTTCTCGCGATACTTGGGCGTCAGCGTGCCGCGCGCGGGCATCGGCGCCGCCTTGGCTCGCACCACGAAAAAGGTGTCCTGGTGGATCAAGACCGGCACCGTCACGGGCTTGAGCCGGCGCTCGTGCTCGAAGGTCTCGAGCTCATCGAGCTGGAAGCTGCCCCACAGGATTGGACCGGCGCGGTCCAGGCGCGCCTTTTGGAAGTCGCGGCAGTGGCCGCCAAGGAGCCGCAGGCGGTGGGCCACGGTGTGGCGCGAGACGCCTAGGAGGCGCGCGCACTGGCGCTGTGTGACCTTGGCCACGAAGGCGCGGAAGGCCTCGCGCGTCAGGGCCGGCTTGCGCAGTCGGTAGTCCAGACGGAAGGTCTGGCAAGAGAAGGTGAGCTTGCAGGCATGGCACACGAAGCGCTGGACCAGGCGGCCATCGAGCTTGCGGCGGTAGAAGCCACGCCGGCGAAACGTGAAGTCCTTGGTAGCGGCGGAAGGGCAGCCCCGCGTAGGGCAGCAGGGAGGCTCGAAAATCATGCAGGATCCTTTCCCGGGCGCGCCCGAGGGTATTTGACTGCATGAAGCGACGCGCGAACGTTGGCCGCGGTCGCCTGGAAAACGTCTTTTCCCAGGCTGGGGAACTATCCGCTAGATCCACGGACCTGGGCCAGATTCACCGCCCGCCTGGCGCCCACCTCACCCCTTGGCTCCAAAACCCGCCCATCCGCCCGCACATTCAGAAACACGCGTCCCAAGTGAGCATACAACGTCACCAAACTGAGTACATCGTCGCGGTTGTGTTGCAGCACTCCTTCCAGGCGATGGGGACGTCCGGCGAGGTAGTCCATCCATGCGGCAGGGGCGAAGGCTCCCGAGAGGTCGGCTTGGCGTGAGAGTCCGGTCAGTTCGCGTTCTAGGGTTGCTAGGCGCAAGTTTGGAAAGGCGCCGGCGTACGCGTTGCGAGATGCGTAGTACAAGTCCAGATGCGTGCGTCCATCGAACGGCGCGTCCATGCGTTGCATGCGCATGCGGTCTTCGATGCGGTGTCGATCGAAAGACTTGCCGAAGAAGCTGACCAGAGCTTGTTTGCAACGGATGCGCTCGTCGACGGCGGCGAGTAGGGCGGCTTCTTCTGCTGGTTCGCGCAAGAAGCCTTGCCAGAGCACGAACGTCTCGTCTTCGAACCACCCTAGCCCGATGAGGAACACTTGGGTGCCCGCTCCACCGGCGAGTCCCGTGGTTTCGATGTCAAAAAACACTGCTTCGCGCGCGCCGGGAAAATTGCGCGTGCGTTTGCGCGTCAAATGTTCGAATGCCTGGGGCTGGGCATCCAAGGCTTCGTGCAGTTGGTAGGAACCGTGGGTGTGTGCGATCGGCAGCACGCATTCGCGCACCGTGTAGGGGCCATTGGGGCCAAGCTTGAGCTGCAGTTCCTGCGGGTCTCCGAGGTTGGCATGGCTGTTGTCGGCTCCTGCGCCGGACGCGAGTGCGCGCGCTTGGGCGCTGGAACGCGACAGGAACCAGGCGGGCAAGGGCGAGGCCGAAAGGGAGTCAGCTTGGGTCGCATTCGGGCTGTGCGGGGGCGCAACCTCGAGGCCTTGCGGCGGCCCGGCGACTTCGCGGCGCAGTCGGGCCAGGCGCGCGCGGAATGCATCGTCGGTAGGCATGACGCGGGTGTCGCTAGCCCGGGAGGACGCCGGCTGAATCTGCGGCTAGCTCTACGGGCACGGGAGCTGCACCGGTCGAGAGGTGCGTGAGCACCGCGCGGGTGATGTCCTTGGCGCCTAGGCCCCCGCCTTCCGGTGGTCCGATGCATGCCGGGCAACCGGCTTGGCATTCGCATGCCTCGAGCACCGACAGGGCCGCGCCGAGCAATTCGCGGTGCAAATCGAACAAGGCGTGAGCCAGACCCACGCCGCCTTGCACACGATCGAAGAACCACAGCGTGGGCACCATGAAATGCCCCGATCGGCCTTCGCACAACAGCCCTAAGTCTTGGGGCTGGCAGCGCAGATACAGCGGCGCGACGCGGCGCACGAGTTCGCCGGTACCGCGCCAAGCGCGCGCGAGCACGGCTCCTTCCAGTCCCAGGCGCATAGCCGATTGGCTGCACAAGGTCAGCGCGAACACATGCGTGTCCAGTTCTTCGGGCGGCAAGTGGATGTCCTGTGCCCCCACGTTCTCCCGCGTGTAGAAACGGATTTTCTTGAACTGCGTGGCGATCGATGTCACGTGGCCTTCGCCCGCGTGTACGGCGTAGTCTTCGATGAGCGTGAGCTGGCCCGCTTGTTCGACCCGGCAAGTGCGCTGGGACTTGCGCTCGATGCGCAGCACGCGCAAGTCGCTGTCGGTTTCCGCCTCGGTGAAGTAGTCGCTGTCGACTTTGCGGGCGTAGGCACGGCGGTTCTCGTAGTCGAAGCGCTCGATCTTCCAGATCTCGCCTTCAACTTGGTAAATAGCCCCTTCGTGCACGCTGGTCAAGGAACCGGCCCGGTCGACTTCGCCGATGGCGTGCTTGGTGTCGGCATCCAGCACGAGGACGTTGTCGGGTTCGCCGCCTGCCAGACTCACGTCCTGGGCCGGGTAGGCGTCGGCCATCCAGTGCCACGATCCCGAACGCTTGAGCAAGATCTGGGACTCTTCGGCCAGGTAATCCAAGATGCCCGCCAGATGCGGACTGGAGCTGAAACTGCCGGATGCGACCTCGCTTTCGGTGAACGGCAACTCAAAGGCAGCGCACTTGGCTTGCTCGCTGAGCAGCACCAAGTTGTCCGGGTCAATGGTGGTGCGCTCGCGCGCGGGACCTACGAGCCAGTCGCCATGTTGCGCCAGGAATTGATCCAGCGGGTCGGAGCGCGCGATCAGCACCGTCAAGCTCTCCTTGCCGCGCCGTCCGGCTCGGCCCGCGCGCTGCCAGAAGCTGGCCTGCGTACCCGGGTACCCCACGAGCACCGACACGTCCAGATGGCCGATGTCGATGCCGAGTTCCAATGCATTGGTCGCCACCACGACTTTGACCTCGCCCGAGCGCAGACCGTGTTCGATTTCGCGGCGCAGATCGGGCAAATAGCCGCCGCGGTAACCGCGGATTTCGCTGGCGCCCAGTCCCAAATCGCGAGCGCTCTCCTTCAAGTAGCGCGTCAAGACTTCGACGGCCACGCGGCGGTTGCAAAAGAAAATTGTCTGGTGGCCGGGTCCGGTCAGCAGCGGCGCCAAACGCCGCGCCTCTTCCAGTGCGCTGGCGCGCAGCCCAGCCACTGCGTCGACTACAGGTGGGTTGTACAGGCACAACAGCTTTTTCCCGGCAGGCGAACCGTCCTGATCGATCAAGGTGACCGGGCGACCGATCAAACGCTCGCCGTGCAGGGCTCCGTCACGGAGCGTTGCACTGCACAAAATGAAGCGCGGGTTCGATCCGTAATGCCGCGCGATGCGCAGCAGCCTGCGCAACACTCCGGCCACGCTCGAGCCGAAAACCCCGGCCAGCGTGTGCACTTCATCGATCACGATCGTTTCGATGCCGCCGAACAATTGCGACCACTTGCCGTGGTTGGGCAAGATCCCGGCGTGCAGCATCCACGGATTGGTCAAGACGACGTGACCGGCTTCGCGCAAGGTGCGGCGCACCGAGGGCGGCGTGTCGCCGTCGTAGGTGAAGCTGTGCCAGCCCGTGCCCAATTCCGCCAAGAACCTATTGAGATTGGCTGATTGGTCCTGGGATAGTGCCTTGGTTGGAAAAAGGAACAGCGAGCGCGAACGCCCGTTCGTCTCGAGCAACCGCTGCAGCACAGGCAACAAGTAGCACAAGGTCTTGCCGGAGGCCGTCGGCGTAGCGACCAAAAGATCACGGCCCGACAGCGCGTGCTCGAAGGCCTGCGCCTGGTGCGCGTACAGTTGCCGCATGCCGCGCGCGGCCAAGCACGCAGCCAGACGCGCGTCTAGGCGCGCGGGAAAGTCCTGG
>JAKFYL010000315.1 GCA_021730845.1 Planctomycetota bacterium
CAAGCCAATGCGGCTTGGCAATGCAATACAATCAGCGCACAATCTAGGGTGGTCTCATGAAGCAGACGATCGTGCATCCGGAGCTGGCCCTGAACCGCCAAGCGGCTCCCACAAGCTCGGAGCCCGCGCTCGCATTCAGCCTGATCGTGCCGGTCTTCAACGAAGAAGATTGCCTACGGCCCTTGCACGCGCGCATCGCTTCCACGTTTCGCGAACGCGCGGATTGGGAATTGTTGCTCGTCGACGACGGAAGCACGGACCGATCGCCGCAGGTCATTCGCGATTTGGCCGCCGCCGATGCCCGCGTGCGCGGTGTGTTCTTCGCCCACAATTGCGGCCAGACCAGCGCTACGCGGGCCGGTATCCAGCACGCGCGGGGCGCCATGATCGCCACCTTGGATGCGGATTTGCAGAACGACCCGCGGGACTTGCCGGCGATGCTCGATTTGCTCGCCAGCAGCCCCAAGCTGCATGCCGTGGTGGGCTATCGCGTCCAGCGCGAGGACAACCTCGTTCGCCGTTTGAGCTCGCGCGTGGCTAACCGCACACGCGATTGGCTGACCAAGGATTCGGTTCGCGATACTGGCTGCGCGCTCAAGGTATTTCGGGCATTTGCGATCCGCGAGTTGCCGCTCTTCGAAGGCATGCATCGCTTTCTGCCCACGCTCATGCGCTACCACGGTTTCGAGGTCGTGGAGCATCCCGTATCGCACCAGCCGCGCCGCGCTGGAGTGAGCAAGTACGGCGTGCGCAACCGAGCTTGGCGCGCGTTCAAGGATTTGATCGCTGTGCGCTGGATGCGCGGCAGGATTCGGCGCCTGCCGATCGCCGAGATCACGCCGCTGCGCGCGGACCCGAAGGACTAGGCCGCTTGCCATGCTTTCTCCGACGCTCCATTCGGTCATCCCTTCGTTGACCGCGGCTCAGGTGCTGGGCGCGGTGGATGCGAGCGTGATCGACCTGCGCTCGCCGCGGGAATTCGGCGAGGACCACCTGCCAGGCGCCCACAATGTGCCCCTGTTCGACGATGTCGGGCGCGTCTTGATCGGCACTCTCTACCGCCAGACGACTCCCGATTCCGCGTTCGAGGCGGCGCGCGACCTAGCTCGCAAACGCATTCCCGAGCTGGTGGACCAGATCGGTCGGATCGCCCAATGGCAACCCCGTTGCGATCCGGGCGCCGATTTCGAGGGCCTGAGCGAGCGCGGTTTGGCTCAGCTCGACCAGGCGCTGGTGGCGCAGGAGCTCGCCGAGGCGCCTGCTCGCGCGGTTGTGCTCCATTGCTGGCGCGGCGGGCTGCGTTCGCGCAGCGTGGCAGCGTTGCTACGGCGCTTGGGTCTCGATCGCGCGGTGTGCCTGGCGCAGGGCTACAAGGGCTATCGCGCGTTCGTGCTCGACGAGATTGCGCGTTGGAGCGCGCCTCCCAGCGTGGTGTTGCGCGGTTTGACGGGCGTGGGCAAGACGCTGGTCCTGCGCGAGCTCGAGCGCGTGCTGCCCGAAAGCACGATCGATTTGGAACAACTTGCCGGACATCGCAGCTCCGTGCTCGGCATGGTCGGCCTCGAGCCCTGCACGCAAAAAACGTTCGAATCGCGCTTGGCCCTGCGGCTGCGCCAAGGCACGGGTCCCGTGACGGTATTCGAAGGCGAAAGCCGCAAAGTCGGCAACGTGCTGATTCCCGCGAGTGTGTGGAACGCACTCCAAGCGGGGATCAACTTCGAACTCGTTGCGCCGATCGAACGCCGCGTGCAGGTGCTCATGGAGGACTACTTGGCGACGCGTTCGAGCCGGGAACAGTTGCGCGAGCAACTGCCGTTCCTCGAAGGCCGCATGGGAGCGAGCGATTGGTCAGGCAAGCTCACCGGGCTCCTCGATGCGGGCCGGGAAAGGGAATTGACGGCCTTGTTGCTCGAGCACTACTACGATCCGCTGTATCGGCATTCCGAACGCGGCCGAGACTACGCGCTCACGATCGATGCGTCGGATCCAGCGCGGGCGGCTCAGCACGTCTTGCGAGCCATCGAACGCATGCACCCTGCCGGCGGTCGAAAAATCGCCGGCCAGCCGCTCTCCAACGTGGCGGGCAGCGTATGAAACGCGTCACGGCTGGTGACTGCGGGGTCCTGGCGGCTGTGCTCGCGGTCTTCGTGATGCTGGCGGCGCGGTTCTTCGATCGCGAGGTCGATGACGTCTACATCGATTTGCTGTTCGGGCGCAATTTGGCCGAGTTCGGCATCTTTGCCCTCGACGTACAAGGTGCGCCGATCGAGGGATTTTCGAGCCCGATCAACATCTTGTTGCACGGCCTGGGTTACTCGCTCGGCATGGATAATGGGCTCCTGGTGGCGAAGGTGCGCGCACTGGTTTGCGCCTGCCTAGCCCTGGTGGTCGTGTACTTCTTGCTGCGGCGTTTGACGAGCCATCCGGCCGTGCCGTGGGTCGGTGCGGGGCTGCTCGCCGTGACGCCTTCGTTCCAATACTGGGGAGTCGCAGGCCTGGAGACACCGATCTATGCCCTGTTGCTGGTGTGGGCCGTGCAACTGCTCATGCGCCCCCAGCTGACGCTGCTCTCGGCGGTTCCGCTGGGCCTGCTCGCCATCACAAGGCCGGAAGGGCCGATGATGACCATCCTGGGGGTGGGATTCGTCGTGTTGCGCACGCTGCGCGGTGGTAGGCCGCAGCCCGCCGTCCTGCGCCGATTGGGACTGTGGCTGGCGACGATCGCCGTGATCTCCGCGCCATACCACGTCTTTCGCTGGAGCTATTTCCACGCGTTGTTTCCCAACACCTACTACGCCAAGGTCAACGACTACGTGAGTCCGTGGTATGGGGTGCGCTACGTGTCGAACTTCGCCCTGGAGGGCGCGCCTTGGCTGCTCCTGGGTTTGCCGCTCGCGTGGGCCGCGCGGCGCAAGGCGGGCGCTGGGCTCGGGCTGCTGTGGGTTTTCGTCTTGGCCCAACTCACGGTCGCGGTGCGAGCCGGTGGCGATTGGATGCCGTTCAACCGGTTCGCGGTTCACGTGCTGCCGCTACTGACCGTCGCTGCGGGTTGTGGGCTGGACCACGGGCTGCGCATTCTTGCGCGGCTTACGCGACCTTCGCGTCAGCTCTTGCCCGCAAGCACCAGCCCTGCCGCCGCGAGCCAGCCAACGAATCCGCCGTCAGACTGGATATCCGGCCTGTCTCGATGGGCGGTGAGCCTTGCGGTCGTGGGCGGGTGCCTGATGTTGTTCCAGCGCTCCAAGGTGCTCGCCGCGACCTGGGAAGGAGTTCCTGACGCAGCCGTCGTATCGGATGCGCGCGATTACCGCGAAGTTGCGGCAAGCCTAGTCGTGGAGTGCGAACGCCGCGGCAAGGCCCCGGCTTCGGCCGTCGTGGCCTTGGAGCCGGTTGGGATCGTGCCCTTTTTCTCGCGCTTGCGCGTGCTCGATCTTTCGGGCAAGACCAACCGCGCCATCGGCTCCGCTCCCCAGAGATTCGGGATCCGCCGCGTGCGCGAACAAGAGCTGTGGGTGGCGGATCTGGTATTCGCTCAAGGTCCGGATTTCTTTTGCAAGTCGGCGGGCATGTACTCGGGTCACCAACAGGCGGTGCTGGCGGACCCGCGCTTTCCCCTGTGGTACGAGCGCGTCGACCAAGTCAACGACTGGATCGACATCTACGCCCGCCGCAGTACGCCGCTCGCCTATCCGCAGCCGCGCTTCGTCAACCGACCGGACGCACTGGACTTGCTCACTCCCAGCACCGGCAGCTACACGCCCATGGACCCCGCGGCCGCAGCGCAACAAGTCCAAGCCGCGCTCGAGCGAGGGGAGGAAACGTGGATCTCCATGCAGCACGACAGCCCGGCCTGTCGTGTGGAACCGCTGCTCGATCTGGGAAAGATTCAGGTGCGCGGGCGCAACAACTACGCGCTTGAATTGGCGCTTGTTCCCGGAAGCAGCACCAAGACGATCTTGCTCGCGGGCCTGCCGCTGGAGCTCGCGCCCAGCGAGAACCCGCTGTTCGAACTGAACGGCCCGACCAGTTCCGTCGTTACGAAAGCTCCAGCGCACCTGCGCGTGGATTGCGCGAGTGCAAGTGAATGGAACTTGTGCGGCCTGCGTCCTTTGGATGTGAGCGCGCAAGGTCTGTGCTTGATCGAATGCACGCTGCGCCTGGAGCGCGACAAGGGCCAGGGTACGGGCCTGTTTTGGAGCGTTCACAACGCCGTGCCCGGGACGGGAACGATGATCGATGCCGGAAACGTGCTCGTGCACGGCGTCCAAGACGGTTGGACCACCGTGGGCGTCGTAGTGCCACTGGAACCGAGCGCGGTCTACCTCAGCGTGGCCGTCGGCGGCGCCCACAACAAGGGCTCGGTCGCACTCGTGCGCGAATTGCGGGTAGTCGCATTTGGCCGCTAGCGACAACATGGCAAGCAGGTAGCCCCAAACGACAGGCGACCGAGATTCAGGCGAAGTTGGATCCACGGTGCTCCGGGGGGAAACGCCATCGGGATGGCGTCATACGTTCTATGATCGCCATACGAATGACGCGAGAACATCGCACGGGAGCCGCGGAAAATTGGTCGGGCGTGCCCCCAACGCCAAGCAAGAATCAGCTATAATCAAAACAATGTCGCGTCCTGAAAGCTGTTCAGGTCTAGCGGGCGTAAGTCCCGCCACGGTAATCGCCGGAGAGCCGTGTAGCAGGCTCCAGCCGGGGGGCGAGAGCCCCACGGCCGAGCGGAGCGTCAAGAGCC
>JAKFYL010000333.1 GCA_021730845.1 Planctomycetota bacterium
AAGCGCCTCCGGGGGGGATCCAGGGTCGCTCCCTTGTAGGCGACTCGCTTGTGTCTACATTACGACGCCCTCTACGCAACCAACGAGCACCTTACGTGAGCCTCTTCAGCAAGACCCCCACCCTGGGCCAGGAACAGATTCTGGCCGCGCTGCGCAAAGTCCAAGACCCTGACCTGCACCAGGACATCGTCACGCTGGGCTTCGTCAAGAAGTCCGAGTTCAAGGACGGCGTGATCGACGTGGTCATCAACTTGACCACCCCCGCCTGCCCGGTGAAGGACCAGCTCAAGGCCGAGGCGGAAAAACTTCTCGCCGCCCTGCCCGGTGTACGGCAAGTCAAAGTCGAAATGACCGCGGAAAACCGCCAACCGGCGGGGCCTCCCCGCGCGCTGGCAACGGGTGTGCGCCACTTCGTAGCGGTGTCCTCGGGCAAGGGCGGCGTGGGCAAGAGCACGGTTTCTGTCAATTTGGCCGTGGCCTTGGCCCAAACGGGTGCCAAGGTGGGGCTCCTGGACTGCGACGTCTACGGCCCCGACATCCCGATGATGATGGGCATCGACGGCGCGCCCGAGCAACGCGGCCGCAAGCTGATCCCCAAGCAGCGCCACGGCATCTTGACTATGTCCATCGGCTATCTAGTCGAGCCGGAAAAACCGGTGGTTTGGCGCGGGCCGATGGTGCACAAGCTGATCGAACAATTCTTGGGAGACGTCGAATGGGGCGATCTCGACTACTTATTGGTCGACATGCCCCCGGGCACGGGCGATGCGCAGCTCTCGCTGTCGCAAATCGTGCCCCTGACCGGCACCGTGCTGGTGACCACGCCGCAAGCGGTTTCGACATTTGACGTAGGCAAGGCCATCGCCATGTTCAAACAAGTGAACGTGGAGATCCTGGGCATCGTCGAGAACATGGCCGGCTACCACCTGAGCGGACAAGTCGAGGGCGTAGGCGCCGGCAAGCGTGTGACCTTGGAAACCGGATCGACGCCCGTCGAGCTCACCACCGATGCGCAGGGCCGCTTCGAGACCACGGTGCCGATCTTCGGCAGCGGTGGAGCCGAATTGCTCTCGCGGCGCCACAACTTCCCCGTGCTGGGCCGCATTCCGTTGGATCCGAACGTGCGCGTCGGCGGCGACGCCGGCGATCCGGTGGTGATCACCAAGCCCGATTCGGCTTTGGCCAAGGCCTTCCGCGAAGTCGCGGGCAAGGTGGCCCAACGCGTGGCGATCGCCTCCATGCGCTCGCTGCCGATCCTGGAGTGAACTTTTGGGGGTTGCGGCGCGTCGCCGTGAACCAGGGCTGAAGGAAATTCTCGGTCGGGCCTGCCGGACCGGGCCTGGTTTGCGTCTATGGGGAGGAATGCCCCGCGCGCGCGCCCTGCAAGCCTCCCGGCCACAAGGGAGCTAGTTTCGTGGGCGGAACCTGCCAGCTTCAATGAACCTAGAGCCCACCGCCACGCTGCTCGAAACCCGTCTGGCCGGCTTCGCTTGCTCGCACCCAACCCCTCACGGAGCGGTGAACGCGCCACGGCATGCCTCTACGGACAGCACGCCTGCCAGGAAGGCCAGTTCCCCGCTGGCGGGAATAGACTCGACGGCAGCCCCAGCACTCGCCTTGGCAACAACACCGAATCGGTCGCTCCACGAAGTCCTCGACGACTTGTACGAGGACTTGCGCCGAGAAGCTCGCAAACAACTCGCGACTAGGCCCTTGCACACGCTGCAGCCCACCGCGCTGCTCAACGAAGCCTTGGTGCGCCTGCTTACGACCAAGGAACGAGTTGGCCTAAACGAGCGCCAACTGTGGATGTACGTTGCCAAGGTCATGCGCTCGGTGCTGGTCGACCACGCCCGCGCCAAGGGTTCGGCCAAGCGCGGCGGAGCACGCCGGCCCGCGCGCATCGAAGAGATCGGAGACCTAGCCGCCCGCGAAACGAGCGACTCGGCCGCTGACGTGCTCGCCGTGCACGAGGCCTTGGAGCGCCTTTCCCAGAGCCAGCCGGAGCTGGCGGAGCTCGCTGAATTGCGCTTCTTCGGCTGTCTGTCCGTGACCGAAGTGGCGCAGGCCAAGGGGGTTTCGGAAGGGCGCGTGAAAGCCGCATCCCTGTACTTGCGCCAGTTGCTGGGAGACGGCTGATGGACGCCCAGTCTCGGTCGCAGCGAGTGCTATCCATCGTCGAATCCGCAGGCGAACTGCCCCAGGCGCAGCGTGCCGCGTACGTGCAATCCGCCTGTGCTGGTGATGAGCAACTTGCTGCGGAAGTCAGCGAGTTGCTTGCCCTCGACGATGGCGATCCAGATCCACTGCCCAGCGATGCACGCGGATTCATCGATCGCTTCCGGCGCGAACTGGACAATGCCACGCGGCACGCGGCAGTGCGCGTGCGCCACACCGAACTCTTGGAGCACTTGCTCGCGGACCTGCGCCGTCACGGCGCGCGCATCGACCGCTTCGAAATCAAGCAGCGCCTCGGCCGCGGGGGCATGGGCGAAGTGTTTCGGGCGCTCGATCGGCTCTTGCGACGCGACGTGGCGCTCAAACGCGTACGCGCGAGCGACGGATCCAGCGAGGCTCCGGATCCGGGCAAGCAGATTCGCTTCTTGCAGGAAGCCCAGGTGGTCGCCCAGCTCGACCATCCCAATATTCCCACGGTTCACGAATTAGGCATCGACGATCACGGGCGTTTGTTCTTCACCATGCCCCTCGTGGCTGGGGAGAGCCTGGCGCAGATGCTGGCTAGCTTGCCGCATGGTGCCCGGCGCTGGGAACAGCCGCGCATCCTGGAAGGCTTGCTGCGCGCAGCCCAGGCGCTGGCTCACGCCCACGAACGGGGAGTGATTCACCGCGACCTGAAGCCGGCGAACCTGATGCTCGGGCGATTTGGGAGCATGCAGGTGATGGATTGGGGGATCGCGCGCGTCGTGGATGAAGAGCGCGCCCGCGAAGTGCTGTATGGCCCGCAAAGCGATCCCGCGGTCACATCGGACCTATCTCACGCATCCCAAAGCGATCCGGCCTTCGAAACCGTAGCCGGTTCGGCTCTAGGCACTCCGTCTTACATGTCCCCCGAGCAAGCGCTGTGCGACCGTACGCGCATCGGGCCGGCAACGGACGTGTATTCTCTGGGTGCGATCCTCTACGAGGTGCTGACCGGCGCGCCGGCCTACACGCACGCCGCAGATGGCAGCGGTGAACCGAGCCTAGAAGAGATTCTCGAGCGCGTGCGCTCGGGTCCACCAACGCCCGTGGCCAAGTTCGCTCCCGAAGCGCCTGCCGAACTGGTCGCGATTTGTGAGCGCGCCATGCAGCGCAAACCCGATCGCCGCTTCGCTTCGGCTCAGGCCATGGCCCGGGACCTGGAGGCGTACCTCTCCGGGCGCGTGGTGCGCAGCTACGAACGCGGAGTTTGGCCCGAAATGCGCAAATGGGTGCGGCGCAATCGCGGCCTGGCCGGATCGATCGCCGCGGCACTCTTGGTTGCAGTGCTTGGAGCGACAGGCATCGTACGTCTGCGGGCTCGCAGTGCCGTGGAAGCCCGCGAGAAACAAACCCAGATGCTGCGCCTGACCGCGCGCGAGGAAGTAGAAGCTCTCGAACGCAAGGTCGCGAGCCTGTGGCCGGCGCGGCCGGCGCTGCTGCCGGCGCTCGAGGAGTGGCGCAGCCAAGCGCTCGCACTGTTCGGTCGCTTGAGCGATCTGGAACGTTATCGCGCCGAACTGGAGACCAAAGCCCAACGCAGCAGCGACGGAGAATGGAACTTCTCCAATCCCGACGACGCCAGCTTGCAACGCCAACTTGACGAGACCATCGCAAGGCTGCGGCAATTCAAGGACCCGGAGCTCGGCCCCATGTATGGCAACACGCGCGCGTTCGGCCCCGGTGTCGTGCGGCGCATGGCATGGGCGCAAGCGGAGCAAGAACGAGCCAAGAACCCGACTTTCGAGCGCATTTGGGCCGAAGCGCGCGCGAGTGTCGCAACCAGCCCGCGCTATGGCGGTGTGCGGTTGGTCACCGATGGAGACTTGCTGCCCTTGGGCGAGAATCCGCGCACCGGCCTGTGGGAATTCGCGTTGCTGACATCCGGAACTCCCCCGGCATCCGCCAGCGGCGGCTGGTCCCAAGAGCGCGAGACCGGTTTGGTATTCGTACTGATCCCAGGCAGCCTGGCCACCGTCGGTTCGCAGCGCGAAGACCCGGGTGGAACGCATTGGTTCGAACATACGGCCAAGAAGGAGCAACCGCCCCACGCAGTACTGCTCGCTCCCTATTACCTGTCGAAATACGAACTGACCCACGCCCAATGGGAGCGCATCGCGGGATACACCGCCGGTTCGATCGATGACCCCAAAGGGACGTTGCCGGTCGAATCGGTCAACTGGAACGAGGCCGGCCGGGTGCTGGCCTACGTCGATCTCGTACTGCCGACCGAAGCCCAGTGGGAGCACGCCGCACGCGGCGGTACGAGCACGCCCTGGTGGACTGGCAGCGATGCCACGGACCTCTTCCTGCGCGAAAACGTCTCCTGGCGCGGACTGGCTGCTGAAGTTGAATCTAGTTTCGAAGCCAAACACGGTCCGGTACCGGACCTCGAAAGCGCACCTGTGCCGGTCGACGAAGGGCTGGAGAATCCCTTTGGCATGGTGCAGATGCTCGGCAATGTCTTGGAGTGGTGTCGCGACTCGTACGGCGCATACGAC
>JAKFYL010000391.1 GCA_021730845.1 Planctomycetota bacterium
ATGCCGCCGCCGCCGCCGCCCGCGCCGCCGCGCAAATAGCCGAGCTTGGGCGTGAGTTTGCGCACAACGGGAGGTGCGTTGGGATCTTCAATCCCCAGGCCCGCGGAGTTTCCGCCCGGCGTTTGCGACGGCGTGTTGGAACCGCCCTGGAAGCTCGTGGTAGTTAGAGCCACGGGCACGCCTGCGGCGCCGTCGGTCGCATAGGCGCCACCGCTACCCGGCCCGCCGACTTGCTGGCTGACGCACACCGAACCAACAGCGGCAGCCGTTTCCATGCCGCCCGGATTGGTCGTGTTGACCGGCAGGACGCTCGGCCAGAACGTGCCTCCGTTGCCCGACCCGGGCCCGGTGTTCAAGCCGCCGACACCGACGCCGGGTCGGCCGATGATGAAAGAAGAGGCGAATTCCACGGCCGCGACGAAGGGATTCGTGGCCAAACTGGTCAAGTTCGAGCCGGCATAGTTTTGGCGGTCGGCGCCGTCGCCACCACGACCGCCGGTGGGCCCGCCGCGGCCGCCGTACTGACCGGACGGATTGGCCGAACCGTGGGGCCCGGGGCTGGTGCCCGAGATGTCGATGCGAGCTAGGTCACCGATCACGACGCGTCCGCGCGCGAACAAGCGCGGCGGATTCGTGCCGATGAAGCGCAGCGTCGACGAAGGCTTCAGATCGATGTTGGCAAATTCGAACACTCCGTCCGTAACCAGGATCGGCGCCGGATTCCCGCCTGGATTGGCTTGGAAATCGAAATTGGTGATCGTATTCGCGCCGCCAAAGGATTCCGCGTCCACTCCGCCGGTCAAGGTCGGGCTGCTGAACAAGAACGGTGCCGATGGAGTCGTGGTACTCAGCGTGAAGTTTTGTCCTGCGGTGCCCAGCGTCTTGGAAGTAATCACCAGCTTGTTGCCCTCGCGGATCGAGTACGTAGCTTGGTTTATGATGGGGTGAATGCTGGCTTCGAGTTTCGCGAGCAGCGAGCACAAGCTGTAGTTGGCGAAAGCCTGCACTTTGACCGTCGTCGCGGCGGCACCGTTGGCGTCAAAAGTAAACGTCACGGTCTGAGGAGGCGTCGTCGCCAAACCCAATACCACGGTGTTGCCCACGGAGGGGTTTCCCGTGAACGTGATCACGGCTTCTGCCGGCCAGGGGCTGGTGTACAGCGTTTTCGTTTGGCCGCTAGGAACGATCAAGTCTCCCAGGCGCCCGGAGCCGCCGCCGCTACCGATGGTCAAGCGGCCAGTGGTCGCTTCACCCCAATAGGCGCCCGTGCGATTGGCGTCCATGAGCGCGACGTCGTTGAAATCCTCGCCGCCCACGGGAATCGTGACCGATCCGAAAGCGCCGCCTTCGGGAACGAACGAAATCGAGCCCGCATTGGCCAGTCCGTTGCCGACCAGATCGGTGATCGAGGCGGGCATTTCCACTACGACGCGCCGCGGACTGGCCGCGTTGGGGCCTGCGCTGGGAAGAGGATTGGAAGGCGTGAAAACGGCCGTCGTGACCAAACTGGTCTGATCGAGGTTGTACGCAATCGTGCCACCAATCGGGAACTGATCGCCAGGCGTGCCCAGGTCGCCATCCGGGTCAACCTTGAATTGCAGGAACGGAATCGCTCCGGATGATGGAATGACGATCGTTCCAAGCATCATGAGATCGTTGAACACGAGCGTGATCTTGGATGTCTTGGACACGCCGACTGCACCGTTCGCCGGCACATTGGTGGTGATCGCTCCCGAGACCGAATCGACGGTGTCCACGAAGACGCTGACGGAAGGCGCACCCGGCAGCGGATCGACGGCATCCAGGTCGGTCGAAACCGTGCACAACACGCGGCTGAGGTTCTTGGAGCCGCCGGTGCTTTCGATGAAGGGCGCGATGTCGCTTTGCGACGTGCCCGGCACTCGAACCTGATAGGCCTGCCCTTTGATGAATCCGAACTGTGGACTGCCGTTGCCGTCGAAGGACAACTTGGGACGGAAGATCGCCCGTTGCGGGTTGCCCGGATCGACGAAGTAGCTTCCTGGGGGCACCTGTCCGGTTTGCACGTTGAAGACCTGGAACGACTGCTTGCTCAAGCTGCCTGCGTCCACGGGCTCCGAGAACAAGAGCGACACTTCTTGGTTGACGTGGGTGCTCAAGATGCCGCAGCTGACCTGCGAGCCGCTGGAGCCGCTACCGCAGCCCAGGGAACAGGTCTCCACGAAGAAGCTCGAGCCAGCTCCACCGCCACTTCCGCAGCCGGAAGCAAGGAGCGCCAAGCCGATCATCCAATAGGAGTAGTTCTTGAGAGCCATGTTCGGGTGGTGTTTCACGAAGCGCTTGGTAGGGAACGAAGACTGGTCCGTGGGGTCGCTCGCGGCGGCTTTGGGGCCAGGAATTTGGGGGCCAGGAATAGGAGCGCGCCCGGGCGGGCGCCTATGCGTCAAACCTCGAGGCGCTGGAAAGAACACCGCGCGGGATTTCGATCCTTGCTTCAGAGCAAGGCGGGGCTTGGGGGGAGGACGGGTAGGTTTGGGCCTCGAGGAACGCGCATCATAGTCCGCAGCCGGGCCTGGCTGCCACCGCATTGCGTCGGCGCCACGGCCGCGCTCCGGCCTGCCACCGCACTTCCCGCCTCCGGGCCCCACACGGCCCGGCGCGGCAGCATGCGCGGTCGCCGTCCCGACAATTCGGGCGCGCGGGAGGAGACTGGGTCCGCGACTTGCACTGGATCTGGGAATCCAAGCGAGAGCAGCTTTTCGTGCGCGCCTGGCACACGCCTGCCTATGCCCCGTACCCTATGGAAGAGACCAATGTCCGAGCAAGGCCAACTAACCAAGCAAGCCGAGCGTGCGCTTTCGCACGTCCACCCGCTAGGTGCGGGATCATCCGCAGCTCTTGACGCCGCTGCCAGGGGCGCCGGAGCGCGCGTGCCGGTCGTGCGCCCCTTGGAGCGTGCGCTCCCTGGGCCCGAGGGGCGGCACAGCCGACCAATCCGCGCGTGCCTCCACCTCGCGGGGCTGGCCGCCAGCCTTGTTTGGGCCTGTGCCCCGACCTCCAGCGGCAACGTCCATGACGCCAAGCTGCGCGAATTGCTGGCCGCCTACGCCCCCGTGCCGGTGACAGCGACCTCAGACGTGAAGGACCAGGCCCTGGTTCGCCAGCGCCAGGCGCTCGAGAGACTGCGCGGCAACGATCGCAGTTTGGGCGCGCGCGCGCTGGAGATGTTTCTCGAGGACCATCCCCCCGTCGAACGCTTTGCGCTCTTGACCGTGGCTGCGCGCAATGATCCCCAGCGGACCGCACCCATGCTCGAATCACTCTTTGGGGCCTACGACGCGCGCACGGACCTGGCGCTGCGCGAACTTGCGATCGACCTCCTGAGCGAAACGGCTCCCGCCCGCGCCCAGGCCGTACTAGCACCTGTACTTTCCGAATTGCGTCCCAGCGCCACGCGTCCGCCGATCGATTTGCTCGTGCGCGCTTACGCCGAGGCGATTGCCTCGCTCGGCAAGAACAACGACCAAGTGCTTCCCGATCTAGCGGCCGACTTGGCGCGCGCTCCGGAGGCGCGCTATGCCGCGGTCACAGCCTTGGGTGAGCTGGGCCAGGCCGGCGGAGAGCGAAGCCAGCGCGCACTCGAACTCGTGCTGCTAGAACCCACCTCCGACGGGCACTTGCGGCGCAAGGCGCTCCAAGCTCTAGAGCAGTGCATGCCTGCCAGCCAACTGTGCCCTTTGATCGAACACGCGGCCGCCCATACCAGCGACGTCACCTTCCAGAAGTTCTTGGCAGACTACGCCAATCGGCTGTGTCCGTGATCACGGATTCCCATTCCCACCTGTACTGGGACAAGTTCGGTCGAGACCGCGAGCAAGTCATGCTGCGCGCGCGCGCGGCAGGGGTGACGCGCCAGATCGTGGTCGGCACCGACGTGGTTACTTCTCGAGCCGCCATGGAACTGTGCGCGGGTGAGCCGCACATGTTTCCCACGGCAGGCTTGCACCCAAACGACGCGGAAGCATTGGATGCGTCCACGACCGAGGCCCTCGAGGAATTGTGCGCCCGCCCGGAATGCGTGGGCGTGGGAGAAACGGGCCTGGACTTTTTCCGCCAACGCGCAAGCGCGGCCGCCCAGCAGCGTGCGTTTCGCTGGCAGCTCGAACTGGCGCGCAAGCTTTCCAAGCCGGTGGTCGTGCATTGCCGCGAAGCCCATGAGCAAACCGTGGAGGCGTTGCGCGAGGTCCCTGGTGTGCGCGGCGTGATGCACTGCTACAGCATGGGTCCGGACGAACTGGTCCCCTACTTGGAGCTGGGCTTGTACATCTCCTTCTCGGGCATGGTCACCTACCCCAACAACAACGCCAACCGCGCCGCGGCCCGCCTTGTTCCCCATGATCGCTTGCTCGTGGAAACCGACTGCCCATTCTTGCCACCGCAATCCAAACGCGGACAGCGCAATGAGCCGGCCTTCGCCCGCGAAGTACTCGAAGAACTGGCGCGCGAACGAGGCGCAAGCCTCGAATCTCTCGCCCAAGCAACTTCGCGCAACGCAGCACAACTATTCGGCCTGCCGCCGATCTAGGGGTGTTCGTACGGTGCCGGGGTGTTCGTACGGTGCCAGGACAGAATGCGACGGTACGGAATCGGTTGTACGGTGCCAGGCTCGAATCCAACACCTACGGTGCCAGGCTCGAATCCAACACCTACGG
>JAKFYL010000365.1 GCA_021730845.1 Planctomycetota bacterium
GGGGTCGCCAGCGAGAGCAAAGGCACGACCAGGGCGGAAGTCGCCCACCCCCGAGCCGGGTACGGCTCATAAACATTTGAAAGGGCATATCTTATGAGTCTCTTGAGTACTGGCACTTGGGCGAGCTTTGCGTTTCTGGCTCTTGCAGGCGTCGCTTCGGCACAGAACCCGATCGTCGGAGGCCCCGGCAATTCGGTGATCATGGGCACAAATGGTGCAGACGACATTACGGACCCGACTGGCGGGGACCACGACATCATGGACGACGACACAGGCTTCGGAGGCGATGGTGTCCCCGACCACCTCAATTCCACCGATGGCGACAACAACGACATGATGCACGGCGGACCCGAGGATAGCTTCAAGGGCGATCCGGGCGACTTTGTGCGGATCGAGCATCCCAACGGCGACGTTTGGTGGCAAGGACCGTACAGCGAGTATCGAAAGATCCGACGGATGATTGACTGGATAAGGGATATGCTCGACCCCGCGGTGCACGTCTACCCGCAAGGCAATTCGATTGCGTTCGACGTGTGGATGAAGTCGTTGCAGCAAATTGGCGAGGCACTGGACAAGGTGGTGGTCGTCGAGAAGATTGACCTGGACCAAGTCTTCCCGCTGTCCGACGACGATTCGACCGTTTGCTACGAATGCTGGTCGCCTGCGAACTTGTGGTGGTGGATGCCTTACGCGCCGAATAGTGAACCCGAGAGCTTCATTCTCAGCGCGGATGAGTTCGCTAGCTTGCGCGACGACCTGAACGGAATCCTCAACCAACTGATGAAAGTCGTAGCAGAAGCCCAGTAGGGTCTCTGACAAGCGCGTGCGGCGGCGGCCTACGTGGGCCGCCGCCGACGTGTTTGCGTCGGCACGCAGACGGCACTGAGCGGGCCTCTGGCGTACACTGCGGCAATTGAAGGCCTTTTCCAGAATCCAAGGGGCGCAGGGTGCGCAAGCCGACCTCGACGCCGTTCGCGCTGCGCTGCGGCTCTTGCTCGAGCCCGGAATGGCCCTGGATGCGAGTTGGGTCGATGGCGACGATTCGAACCTCCAGCCCGAAGAGCTGAGGGCGGTAGCGCGCGCGAACCCCGAGCGCCAGGCGGAGTTTGCGACTGGGCGGCGGATCGCTCGGAGACTCTTGGCGGCCTGGGGTCTCCCCCCCATCGCCATCGGGGTCGGCCCACTGCGCGAACCGCTTTGGCCGCCAGGCGTCTTCGGTTCCATTGCCCACGCCGGGAAATTGTGCTCGGTCGCGCTCTCGCGTCGGTTGCCGCTGGGGATCGATTTGGAGTTCGCGCAGCCCCTCGAACGCGACGTCTACGAAGAAATCGTGAATGCCTCCGAGCGCTCCGGCGCCCCTTTGGGAAGCCTGACCACGACTGCGCTGTTCTGCGCCAAGGAGTGTTTCCAAAAGGCGCGCACGTTCCATGCGCGGCGCTGGTTCGAATTCCGCGAAGTCAGCGCGGTGGAAATCGCTGAAGTAGGTGACGCCTGGCGCTTGGAGCTATCCGGGCCGGCGGGAATCCCGGCGCTGCGCGTGTGCGCAGCGCGCGCAGGAAACTTCCTGGTCGCCGCGGGATTCTAGTTGCCGTGCCGCGTTAGATGCGCCGCTGCACGTGTTCCACCGCCGACGTGAGCGCGGCACCGAACTCTTCGGGTTTCTCCAGCATCGGGAAGTGGCCACAGCCTTCCATCGTGGTCCACTTCACTTGCGGCGCCATGGCACGCACCTTGCTCTTGTAGTCGTCGGTCCACATGGGATTTGGCGAGTCGATGATCGCGATCGGGCAGCGAATCTTTTCGTCGCTCCAACCCTGGTAGTTCATCAGGCCGCTCATGGCCGACACGAGCACGCGCTGCGGCGTGCGCTGGGCTTGGGCAATGACCCAATCCACGACTTGGGTGTTGTTCGAGGCCGGGACGGTGCGGGTTACGAATTCACGCAAGGTCTTGGCCCAATCCGGACCGCTGAAGGAATTCAGCAATTGCGTCTTCATCTCGGCGGGCATTTCATAGCCGCGCAAGGCGCCGTCGACCGCGATGAGTCCTTCCACGCGTTCGGGGGCTTGGCGGTACACCGCCAACGCCACGGCAGCGCCCATGCTGTGACCTACGAGCGTGGCACGTTCGATGCCCGCGTCCTTGAGCACGCACTGCACGGCGAACGCGAAGTGATCCACGCTGTAGTCGATTTCAGGCGCGTCGCTGGCTCCGTGACCAGGCAGGTCGATGACTACGACCCGGCCCAACTTGGACAACTCGCCAACTTGATTCTTCCAAAAATTGCCGTTGCCACCCCAGCCGTGGATCAACACGACCGCGCGGCGATTGAAGCCGTTGGTGAGGTAGCTCACCTTGGCGCCGTCGATGCGAGTTTCGCGCGGGATGAGCTCTTGGACCGACTTGACCGGCTGGGTCTCGATCATCTGGCAGGCGAGCAAGGTCCAAGACGTAAGGCAGGCGGTGAGAAAGCGTTGCAGCATGATGGTGGGGCGGCAGGCGTCGGAGAGCCCAAAAGTTGACGCCAGAAGTTAACGATTGGAGCGACCAAAGGCACGCGCGGCGTGTCCGGCGCGCGGCAGGGACCGTGAATTCGGCTAGCCCCTGTTCAAGGCCTGGCTCGCACAGTTTCATGGGAGCATATGGAATTGCCTGCACCGCGGAACCCAGAGTCGATGCGTGAATTCACCTTTCGTGCCGTCTGTGTTGGCGTGCTCTTGGGCCTGGTGTTTGGAGCCGCCAATGCCTACCTGGGACTGCGCGTGGGGCTGACGGTTTCGGCCTCGATCCCGGCGGCGGTCCTGGCGGTGGCGCTGTTTCGCGTGTCCGGCTCCAAGCCCAGCCTGCTGGAGGCGAACATGGCGCAAACGGTCGGCTCGGCGTCGACCTCGCTCGCTTCTGGCGCCATCTTCACCGTTCCCGCCCTGTACCTGTGGGGTGCGGCGCCGCCCTATTGGCAGGTCGTGGCGCTGTGTTTCCTAGGCGGCGTGCTGGGTATCGCCGCCATGATCCCGCTGCGGCGACTGCTGATCGTAGGCGAGCACGAAAACTTGCCCTTCCCCGAGGGCCGCGCTTGCGCGGAGGTGCTGCGCGCCTCGGTCGACGGTGCCAGTGGCGGTACCTGGATATTTCGGGGCATGGCCGTTGGCGCGGGCGTGAAGCTGGCCTTGGGAGCGCTGTTCCTGATGCCGCACAAGTTGAGCTGGGGCTTGGACGCCTTCCTACCCAAAGCCGAACTGTCCCTGGAACTCGCCCCGGCCCTGATGGCCATCGGCTACATCTTGGGCGTGCGCCAATCGGGCGTGCTGGTGGCCGGCGCGCTGATCAGCGCTTTGGCCTTGACGCCTCTGATCGCGTTTGTCGGCCAAGGCCTGACGACCCCGCTGTATCCGGAGACCACGCGACTGATACGCGACCTGAGCAGTGGCGACATCTGGTCCAAGTACGTGCGCTACATCGGCGCCGGCGCCGTGGCTGCCGCCGGCATCGCCACGGTAGCGCGCAATTTGCCCAGCATGGTTGGCGCACTGACCGCGGTGCTGCGTGGAATCAGGGGTGGAGGCAGCAAGGGCACCGGCGAGCGCACCGACCGCGACTTGCCCGCAATCTTCGTCATAGGCGGAGTCGCCCTCGTGGTGCTCGTCGCCGGCTTCGTTCCCGGCATTTTCGGCCAGCAAATGCCCTTGGCGCAGCGCCTGGTGTGCGCGCTTGGGGTAGGCGTATTCGGAGTGCTATTCGTCACGGTCGCAGCCAGGATCGTCGGCATCGTCGGCGTTTCTTCGCAGCCGACCTCTGGAATCACGCTGATCACCTTGCTGGGCATCGCTTCGGTGTTCGCTTGGCAAGGTTGGACAGACGTCGGCGCGCGCGCCGCCGTGTTGACGGTGGGAACCATCGTCGCCGTTGCCGCCTCCAAAGCCGGCGATATTTCGCAGGATCTCAAGACCGGCTTCCTGGTCGGGGCCACGCCCGCGCGCCAACAGTTGGGCCAATTGATCGGCGCCGCCTGCGCTTGCTGGGCCGTGGCCGGCACGATCGTGCTGCTGGGCGCAAACTACGAGTTCGGAGGCAAGGAACTCTCCGCGCCCCAAGCGACGTTGATGAAGACCATCATCGAGGGCGTGCTGCAAGGCGAATTGCCTTGGAGCTTGGTGCTGTCGGGTGCGGGAATCTCGATCGGGGCCATGTTGTGCGGAATTTCCGGGCTAGCCTTCGCCATCGGCGTGTACTTGCCCTTGTCCTCCATGGCGCCGATTTTCGTGGGCGGTCTCGTGCGCGGTTTGGTCGAACGACGCCGCGGCGGCAAGCGGCTCGAATCCGATCCAGGTGTGCTCGCCGCTTCCGGAGTCGTCGCCGGCGAAGGCCTGGCCGGCGTGTTGATCGCCGGCTTGGTGGGCGCGGGCGTGCTGGCAAAGGAAGGCAAGCACCTCGCAGCGGGGAGCGCGGGCGTGCTCCTGGCCTTGGCGACGACCCTGCTCCTGTGCGCCTTTTTCTACCGCGCCGGCCGCTCGCAAGCGGAGCCCTAGCATCAAGGCCGCGTTGCGCCGTGCTGGGCGCGACTCTACGCGGAAAAATCGAACAACAAATCGTCGACGAAGCGGTTGAGCACCGTGCCAAGCACGCGTACGCCGGCGCGCTGCAGGATCGAAACGCACAGCTTGGCGTCGGATTTCTTGGTTACCCCCGCTT
>JAKFYL010000036.1 GCA_021730845.1 Planctomycetota bacterium
CCGGAGCTTCGCATGCAGCCTGAGAACGTCATCGGTAAGCCGTGTGCGGGAAAACCGCACGCACGGTTTGAACGGGGGCCTCAGGTCATTCGACTTCAACTTCGAGTAACCTGAGGTCTACCAATGGGTCGCCAATGGTTGCAAAAGAAGCGCGGCATCAACGCCGAGAAGCGCGCCAAGATCACCTCCAAGCTTGCGCGGGAAATCGTCGTGGCTGCGAAAATGGGGGCCCCCGATCCGGCCTTCAATCCGCGCCTGGCGCTGGCGATCGAATCGGCGCGCAAGCAGTCCGTCTCCAATGACGTGATCGCGCGCGCCATCAAGAAGGGCAGCGGCCAGACCGGCGAAACCGTCGACTTCGAGCTCGTCACCTTCGAAGGCATGTCGCCGCAGAACGTGCCCGTGATCGTCGAGTGCTTGACCGACAACCGCAACCGCACCGCCCCGGACATGCGCGCGCTGTTCCGCGAGGGGCGCTTTGGCGCCAAGGTGATGTTCTTTTTCGACCACTTGGGTCACGTCGAGGCGACGCACGCCAATGCCGGGCTCGACTTGGAAACCAGCGCGCTGGAAGCGGGCGCCGATGACGTCGAGCCGCTAGAGGAAGCTCCCGCCCAAGGCGTTGGCGCGCGCTTTTACACGGCCCCGGCGGCGCTCGACGCGGTCACCAAGGCCCTAGGCGACGCGGGTTGGGTCATCAGTGAATCCCAAATGGGGTATCGGCCCAAGGAGCCAGCTTCGCTCACGGCCGAGCAGCGCGAAAAGCACGAGGCGTTCCTCGAACGCATCGACGACCACGACGATTGCCACCGCATCTATTCGGCTTGAGTCTTCCCGCCCGCGCGGGTCTGGCCGGGACTTGGCGGGGGCAGAACTTGCCAGCCGCGCTGGCGAGCGACCTCCAGAAGCCGCGCGTCTGGGCCGACCGCGAGCGCGTGCGTGACGCGCGACAAGAGCGGCAAATCGTTGTGCGAGTCGCTGTAGAACCAACTCTCCTTGACTCCGCCCCATGTCATGGCGCGCGCCTCTAGCCAGCGCTCCAGATGCACGATCTTTCCCGGTCCCAAGCACGGCGGCGCCACGATCCGGCCGGTGAAGCGGCCGTCGACGGCTTGGGGCTCGGTCGCCACCAAGTGCTCGAATCCGAGCTCTTTGGCGATGGGTTCGACCAAGAATCGATTGGTGGCCGTGATCAGCACGCACTCGTGGCCGCGCGTTCTATGGCCGGCGACCAAGTCCTTGGCGCCCGGGTCGAGCAACGGCCTCCAGCGCGTGTGGAAACAGGTTTGGCGCAGCTCGCGCAGCGCGACCGGTTCGACGCGCGCCAGGCTTCCCACCTGGTAGGCATAGAACGCCTGGGTGTCGAGCGTTCCAGCTTGGTAATCGGCCAAGAATCCGCGGATCTTGCCGCGCTCGATCAGGCCCAAATCCTCGAGCATTTCGGCCCATTCCACGTCGCTGTCGCCGGCCAGCAGCGTATGGTCCAGATCGAACAGTGCGAGCTGCATCAAGAGCGTTCTTTGGGGCGTCCTTAAGGCTTGAGCGGTTCCTTGCCGCCGAGTTCCACGTAGCGCGCGAAGCGCTGCTTTGCGGCGGCCGAGTTGCCCGCCGCTTCCAGGCAGCGGGCCAGAGCCAAATGCGCGCCTAGCAACTTGGGATCACTGGCGCTTATGCCGCTCACCAGGCGCTCCAGCTCCGGCTGGGCCATTTCGCTGCGTCCCGAGAGCAGGTAGATCACGGCCCGGTTGTAGCGCGCCAAGTCGAGCGTCGGGTCGAGCTCCAAGGCGCGCGTGTAGGCCATCTCGGCGGCTTGGAAACCGGTCTTGAGGTTTGGGCGCCGCGCTCCCTCGGCCAGCTTGCGCTCGCATTCAGCCAGATGGAACCAGCCCGGCGCAAAGTCCGGCGCAAGTGCCGTCAGTTCCAGGAGCACCGCGCGGCCGCGCTCGAATTGCATGGCCTGCATCCACACCAAGGCCAGGCCCATGCGCGGCAAGGGCTCGCTGGGCTTCTCGCGCACTTGCAGCGTGCGCACGCGCAAGAAAGCCCACCAACGAGCGACTTCTTCGCCGCGCTCCATGGCGTTCTTGCCGCGCGCCAGATCGCCGCGCGCAAAAGCCTCTTGGGCCAAAAGGTGCCAGGCGCGCGCACTCCACTCGTGGAGCGGCGCGCGCTTGACGAATTCTTCCAGGTAAGGAGCGGCCTTGGATTCCTGGCCCGCGTGCGACAGGGCCCGGCCCAAGAGGTACCAGCTCTCGTCCAGCTCCGCGTGCCTAGGTTTGGCAGTACTGGCGCCAGCCGCGGGCGCGTAGCCCAACGCCTTCAGCGCCGATTCCAGCCGGTCCTGCTCGAGCCACTGGCGCACGCGTTCGAGTTCGATCCTGGCGCCTTCGATCACGCCTGGCCGGACCAGATCCAAGGTTTGGCTGGCGGCCTCAGCTTGCCCGCTTTCGAATTGCGCGCGCGCCACCAAGGCCACAGCGCGACCGTCGCCGTAGAGCGCTGCGCCCTTGGCGATCAGCGGCGCGCCGCGGGCAATGAGTTCTTGGGGTAAGTCCATCATCAGCAGATCGCGCCAGTGATCGAGCTGCTCGCTTGGGACTGCGCCGGCTTGGGCCAGGGGCGCGATCGGTTCGCTTGCCCCGGTCTGCTGTGGAACCGCATTTTGGGCCGCTTGACCCAGAGCACTGGCGCAGGTCAGCAGGACTGCCAAGGCACGCGTCCAGGCTTTCATCGCAGTTCTTGCGTGGCAATCACGCCGCGACCTTCCTGAATCGTCACGCGCACTCCCGCTGGAAACGGCCCCAGCGTTTGGCTGCGCCCCGAAGGCCAGTTCACGCGCAATTCGCGCACGCTCTCGGCCGGTCCGAGGCCGAACTCGAGCCACGGACTGTTCGAGGATTGGAAACTGCCGCTGGTCTGCACTTCGCGCAGCAAAGCGAATTCACCCATTCCCGGCGCGGTTTCGGGCACGAGCGCGACGCGCGTTCCCATGCCGTCGGCGGGCGTGCGGCCTTCGGCCGCTACACCCGGCGGACTTTCGCCGTGCCTGGGGCCCAGGCAGCGCAAGGCAAAGCGCTTGGCGGTGGGGCCGAAACGATTCATGCCCAAGGCAGCCGCCGCATCGATGCGCGCCAGCACGACATCGCTGCGGCCGTCGCCGTCGAGATCGCCCAGTGCGCTGCCGCGTGCGCCAGCGCGCTGGGTTAAAAGCGAATCGGCGCTGCTGGAAGCCACGCGCGCGAGTTTCCAAGCCCCGCTCGCGTCTGCCAGACGCCAAAGGGTCGGTTCCTGGTGGTAGCTCGTGCCCGTGCCTTCCAAATCGGCTTGCGGGTAGACGTGGCCGTTGGCTGTGAACAGTTCACACCAGCCGTCGCCATCGAAATCGGTCAAGTGCACACCCCAAGAAAGCAATTCGCGCGTTTCGCGCAAGAGCCCGACTTGGTGCGTCAGTGAGCGAAAGCCCACTTTCGCTCCCAAGTACAGTTGCGTCGGCTCGCCGGAAAAATTGGTCACCGCGAAATCCTGCCGGCCATCGCGATCGACGTCGGCCACGGCCACGCCCATGCCAGCTTCGGCCATGCCATCCTTGGATAGCGCCACGCCCGCGGTCATGGCCACGTCTTGAAACGTGCCGCGCCCGTCGTTGATCCACAGGAAATTGGGCGTGGAGTCGTTGGCGACGTACAGGTCGGTGTCGCCGTCGCCGTCCGCGTCGAAGGCGGCCACTCCCAGGCCAAAGCTGGCGCGTTGGTTTGGCAACCAATCCTTGCTGCGATCGACGAAGTTGCCCGCGCCGTCGCCTTCGAACACGCGGTCGAGTTGGGCTCGCATGCCGCTGGGGCCGCAGAACACGGGATAGCTCTTCCAGCGGCACGGAACGGCCAGCGCGTCTTCGCCCAGCGCTCCAAGGGGAGGCGCGAGCGGATCCAGGTCCAAGTAGGCGCAAGCGTACAAGTCCAGGTTTCCGTCCTTGTCCGCGTCGAACAAGGCCAGCGAAGTCAGCCACAGCGGCGGGCGACCTTTTTCGCGCTCGGCGCCGCACACAAGGCGCTCCTTCTCGCTGAGCGGAAATGCCGGCCCGCGCACGAGCGCTCCTTGTTCGTCTTGCAGCAACAGCACCAGATCGCCGTAGCCGGCCGCGATGAGGTCGCTGTCGCCGTCGTTGTCGATGTCGCCCGCCGCCAGCCCTGTCCACCAGCCAGCTAGGCCCGGACCCATCTGGCGCTGGAAGTTGCCGGCGCCATCGTTGACGAACAGCTCCAAATCGGCGCTCGGTCCGCGCACCACGTCGCTCAATCCGGCCAGGCCCTGCGAAAACACCACATCCAAGTCGCCGTCGTTGCCAAGGTCCAGCAAGGCGACGCCTGCACCGTTGGCTTCCAGCACCGTGTCCTTGGCTGCCGTTCCACTGCGGTTGCGATAATCCAGGCCGCGTTGCGCCGCTTCGTTCGGCAAGTCGCCGCTCCAGTCCGGAGTCCACGCAGCAATCGCGGCTGTGTTCGCAGCGCCGGTTTGCGGCCCCGGGCGGGACACGTCGAGAGACGGTTCAGCCGGCCGCGCCTGCGTTCCCGGCGGGGTAGGCTCGGACTCAGGCGGCGGCTGCACCTT
>JAKFYL010000158.1 GCA_021730845.1 Planctomycetota bacterium
CGCGACATTGATATCGTCATCGACTTGCGGTTCGGCAACGTGTCCGCGCTCTGCGACGCCTTCCCGGCTCCCGAATTTTTCGTCACCAAAGAGTCGGCGATCGAAGCAATTCGCTCGGAGAAGCAATTCAACGTCGTGCATCCGGCGTCTGGCAACAAGATCGACTTCATGATTTCGCGCGACGACCAATGGTCGAAATCGCAGATGCAACGCCGCCAAAAAGCCAAACTGTTTGGCTCGGTCGAGGGCTTTGCGTTTTTCCAGGAACTCGGCGAATTCCAGCAGCAAGACCGGGTCGTTCGGCGTGGCAACAAGACCCTTTTCGAAGTGCTCCTGAGCCACCTCGAGATCCCCGTTCTCGTGCGCCAGCATCGCCCAGCGCAACCAATCGCCTCTTGGCGTCGCCAATCCCAACTGCTGGTCGCGCAAGGCCAGGATCCAGTCTTTCCACACGACGTTCAATTCTGCGACCGTCTTGGGCAGGCTCACGTCGGCAAACTCGGCCGAGCGCTTGGGCGGCTTGCCATCCACCTTGTAGGGCGGCAGCGGCTGAGCGAGCACTACTTCTTCGAAGTTTTGGATGGCGCCTTCGCCCATGCGCCCGCCGGAGCTGTTGATGAACTGGCCGAACGCCTTGCGGTACACGTAGCGACCGTCAAAGGGATCGCGGTAGTTGTACAGGAAGTACACCACGCCCCAGGTGGGTGCGTACCAAGCAGGTCCCCACTCGTATTTGTTTTCCAAGACGATGGCGAAGGTGGGCGCTGTCTTGGGCTCCACCTCAGGGTCGGCTGGGTCGATGCCGTCGTCCGCCGAGGTCATGAAACCCACTTCCATGCGCTGCGCCAGCGGGAACAGCCGATGGTCAGCGGGCAAGTTCATGAGCACCGTGCCGTTGGCGAGCACACGGCAACCTTCGAAGAACGACGCCAGCCCTTCGTTCAACCAACCCGAGGCATTCGTAGCTAGCGAGACGAACTGGTGTGCAGCTTCGTGGAACAGCGTCCCCGTCATGGATTCGAAACCACCGCTGTCCACAAACGTCTCTACCGCACCGCCGGTGAAGTGGCCGCCGCTCCACTTGACCGGGGGACCTTCGCCGAGTTTCAGATACTCGTCGCGTGTGGCAAAGATGCGCAAGTCGATCGGCCCAACCCCGCTGCCATCCACGCCGAAGTTGAAGAACTGCCGATAGAAGGCGTTCATCTGTTCCATGGCCTCCGAGGCACGGATCAGCGTCTCATACCCCGCGTTGGTGCGCGTCACATAGTTGGCGCGCTTGATCGTCGCGTGTTCCTTCCACTCGCGGTGTTTGGCATCGTGCTCGGCGATCCATTCCTTCGAGACACCTTCGAACAGGTCGCGCGGTTTGGCATCGTTCGCCAGGCTGGGGTCCGGCGCCGAGGCGAGCCGTTGGATCGCATCGATGCTGGGTTGGTGCTCCGGATCGATGGCCAAGATCTCCTTGTGGACCCGAATTCCGGCGTGTGGACGCTTGTCCTTCTCGTATTGAGTAGCCACGGCCTCTAGGCGCGTGCGGAACTTGCCCTTGAACGCGAACAGTTCCGCGGCAACCGGGTCGACACTCTCGAGGTTGGCTCGCAGCGCCTCGATGTCCGCCTGGGGAGCCCGGCTGGCGACGCTGGCGCGCAGCTGGCGGTGCAAGGACCACACCAATTCGCTTCGGTCTCCCGACGCTTCCGCCCAGCGCGCGCGCAGGCCCCAAGCCGCGGGAGCGCTGGCGTCGCGTTCCAGGGCTCGGTCGATGTGGGCGAGCGCTTTGGGCAAGTCGCCGGAGGCCAAAGCCTGTTCGGCTGCCTTGGTGGCCATGGAATAGGCCGTGATCGGCTCTTCGCGGGAGCCCAGACCCACAAGCGCCACGATCACTGGAGCAAGCCAAGACAGGTGGTGGAGTTTCATACGCAATTCCAAGGGCTGGACCGCTAGGCGGAGCGGGTGTCCGAAACCGCTTCGACGCCCCAAATCCTAGTCTCTCAGGGCCGCCACGCGCGCCTGGCCGCCAGCGAGCCTACAATCCCCGCCCTTTGTTCCGGCGCAACCCATGACCTCATCCGCGCTATTCCTAACCGGAGCCAGCGGTTTCGTCGGCCGGTCTTTCCTCTCCAAGTTGCCCACCTCCCTTGCGCCCCAGGTCATGTGCCTGAGTCGCAACCTGGCGGCAAGCGCCGAGCGCAAAGCATCGTTCGTGCAAGGCACGCTGGAAGCTTCGGCCAAGTACCTGGAAGCGCTGCGCGGGTGCGACACGGTCGTGCACGTCGCTGCGCGTGTGCGCCGAGCTCGCCCCGAGACAGTCCACAAGACGAACGTGGAAGGCACGCGCGTGTTGCTCGATGCCTGTGCCGCGGCCGGCGTGCGCCGATTCTTGTACCTCAGTTGCGCCAGCGCCGCGCATCCCCGCGAAGCCCACGACTACGTGGCTCAATCCAAGCGCGATGCCGAAGCCCTAGTGCAGGCCTCCAAACTCGAGTGGACGATCCTGCGGCCCACGCTGATCATGGGCTACCGCTCGCCCATGCAGCGCGCGTTGACCGCCCTGGCGACCGCCAAGTTGACGCCCATGTTTTGCTCTGGCAGCGCCTTGGTGCAGCCCATTTGGAGCGACGATTTCGCCGACCTGATGGTCGAATGGGTGCGCGGGCAATTGCAGCCGCGCACGATTCTCGAGTACGGCGGCCCAACTGCGTTGCCGCTGGCCGAACTGCTGACGCGCATTGCGCGCACGCAACTGGATCGCGACCTACGCAAGCTGCCCTTGCCCTTCGGGCCAACACGAGGTTTGCTGGGTTTTGCTGGCAAGCTGTTCTTGGAACTCGCTCCCGCCGCGGCGGAGGACATGAACCTGTTTCGCCACGGCTCCAACGCCAAGTCCAATCCCATCTGGGAAGCGCGCAAACAGTCGATGGTCACCCTCGATCAGATGCTGACGCGCTTCAAGGACGGACCCGATCCGCACCCGTTCAGCGGGCACTGATCGAGTTCATGGCTATCGAAGACCGCGGCAGCGCGCGGCGGGCGGTCACAAGGGTTCGGCGATGCCTTGCTTGTCCACACCAAAGGGGCGCCACAATAGGCTCGTGCGTCCCACGCTGATGTCGCTCTTGCGCGGCCGCAGGCAGGCTTCCTCGACTTCCGCCTCCGCGGTGCTCTGCATACTGGCCGCATCGGCCTGGAACTGGCGCTCCAGATCCGCCAGCTTCTCGGCTTCGACTTCCAGATCGCGCTTGGCTCGGGCGATGTCCTCTTTTTCCTTGGACGTCCTGCCCATGGATCGAGCCGCGCTTCCCAGGCGCGAGGCATTGCCCGAGCTGGAGAGCTTGCGTCCGAGCAACGCCCCAAGGATCGAAACGCCGGTGGTGATCACCGAACCGGTTCGGGCATGGGAGTGTTGCTCCTCTTCCTTGCCCACGCGCTCCTCCGCCTTGCGCTTGCGCTCTTGCTGGGCGGCCAATTTGGGTGCGTACTTCTGCCGCAGCTTCTCCATTTCCGCGTCGCGACCCTCGCGCGCGGCCATGTGCAGTCGCGACTTGAAGTCACCCAGGGACTCTTCCGGTTTGGAGGCCAGGCCGTACTGCTTGGATTTCCAAATGGTCAGCGTATGGCTCTGGTACACGTGTCCTGTGGCGGCCTTGGCCCAGGCCTCGTAGCTCTTGGCGCGCAGGGCGATTCCCGGCAACTCGGAAAAACTCGCGCCGGCGATCGGATTCGTGTCGACCGCGGCGGAGGCCCCGGAGTTCGCCGATCCAGCCAATGCAATCTGCGATTCCTCCCACAGCGCATCGACGTCCGAGATCGGTGTCGAAATCAGGATCGTTTGCCACGTGTCGATCGACGTCTTGGCATCCACGAAATGCACGCGCGCCTCGGTCGCCAGCGTCGGCCGGTAGACGATGCGCAGTCCCTTGGCTGCCGCGCTGCGCTCCTGCGCGGGGCGCGCGAAGCTCTCCTTGATTTCGGGCGGCAGAATCGGCCGGCCAGTCGTGGCCGCGGAGGCTGCGCTGGCTGCGATCGTCGGGGCGCCGGCGGCTGCGGGAGCTACCTCTGCTTGCGTCGCGGACACCTTGGCCGCCGCCTGCTTGCGCGGCGCCATCAAGGCTTGGATCTGAGGCTTGGTCAGGGGCCCGCGCAGATAGGAAAGCGCCCAACGCGAGTGGAATACGATCGGCGCGTCTTCGTGCGCGTTGTTCATCAAGAACACGCGACTACCCAGGCTCGAAAGCAAGCGATCCATCGCGGCGCGGTCGAACCTGGCCCCCGAGGCCGTGCTCGCACCGGAGAGGCCGTCCAGCAACCGATCCTTGTCGCGTTCGGTTTGCAGGCGGCCAATGAACCAGGTTCCCGCATTGGCCAAGCCCTTGTAGTCCAAATCGACAGGGTTCTGCGTGGCCAGAACCACCCCCAGGCCGAACGCGCGCGCTTGCTTGAGCAAGGTGAGCATCGGTCGCTTGCTTGGCGGTTCCGCCGTCGGCGGGAAGTAGCCGAAAATTTCGTCCATGTACAGGATCGCGCGCAAGGAGCCCGTCCCGCTTTGGCGGCGCATCCAGGCCACGACTTCGCCGAGCAGCACGGTCACGAACGACA
>JAKFYL010000131.1 GCA_021730845.1 Planctomycetota bacterium
TGGTGGGGGAGGCTGGCGGCTTTCTCTTGGGACATGCGGGGTTCCAACACTGTACCCCGGCGGGCCCTGGCCGGCGCGCGGGCCTGCAACTGGGCGGGCGCGCCTCCCGCGACTAGGGTATGCGGGTATGAGTCACCGCTACGTTGTGTTCGGGGCCGGTCGTCAAGGCGTGGCCATGGCCTACGATTTGGCCTGGAACGGCGAAGCCGAGCGCATCGTCATTTCCGATTCCAGCGGCGAGGCCGCTGAACGAGCACGCGAGCGTCTGGTTGGCTTGTGTGCCGGCACGAAGGCCAGTTTCGAAGCCCTGACCATCGACGTTGCCAATCCCAAAGCGCTTGCGCGCGGACTTGCCGGGGCTCAGGTTGCGCTTTCCGCAGTGCCTTACAAGCTCAACGCGGAACTGGCTCGCGCAGCCGTGGATGCGCACGTTTCGTTTCTTGACCTGGGCGGAAATACGGAGGTAGTGCGCGCAGAACTCGCGCTCCACGAACGCGCGCGTGCAGCCGGCATTGCCATAGTGCCCGACTGCGGCTTGGCGCCGGGGCTGGGCAACCACTTGGCTGCACACGGTGTTGCGACGTTTGATCGCGCTGAGCATGTGCACGTTCGCTGCGGTGGATTGCCCGAGCGCCCCGTGGGTCCTCTGGGCTACAAGCTGGTGTTCCACTTCGAAGGATTGATCAACGAATACTCCGGGCAGGGCGAATTCCTGCGCGACGGCAAACGCGTCGACGTGCCAGCTTTGACCGAACTCGAGAAGATCGATTTCGGCCCTCCTGTGGGCGAACTCGAAGCGGCGGTCACTTCGGGCGGCACGAGTACGTGCCCCGAGACATGGCTTGGGCGCCTCAAGAGTTTCGACTACAAGACCGTGCGCTATCCGGGTCACTGGTCCGCCATGCGCACTCTGTTCGACTTGGGCGTGTTCGAACCCAGCGTGCGCGGCGCCGACGGCAAGGAGCACTCTCCACGCCTAGCCATGCGCGCCTTGTTCGAAGCGCGCTTGACGTTCCCGCAGGTGCGGGACCTGGTGGTTCTGCGCACGACCGTGCGCGGACTGCTGCGCGGCAAGCAAGCGACCCGGCGCTACGACCTATTCGACCGCCACGATGCGCGCACGGGTTTTACGGCCATGGAGCGCACGACGGCGTTTCCGGCCGCGCTGGTGGCCCACTTCTTGGCCCGCGGACTGGTTCAGCCCGGCGCACGCCCCCTGGAACTGGCCATCGATCCAGTGCGCTATGTCGAGGAGCTTCCCAGGCACGGAATCAACCTCGCGATCACAGAGGAGTAGGGTCGCGGCGACCCCGCCAAGCGGGCCCTTGTGGGCCCCACCCGCTCGCGGAGGGGCAGGACGGAAGAGGAAAGTGGCAGTTCACGGTAGATTCTAGGGGTTCCTAGCCTCCCTTCCCGATCCACTATCCAGAAGCATCGATCGATGAGCCTTTCCACCAGCCAGGGCGCCGCCCCGAAAATCGAACCGCACATGACGATGGAGCAGATCCTTGCCGTCGTCCCCGCCGCGCAGCGCGCGTTGTTCCAGCGCTACCACATCGGCGGATGTTCCTCCTGCGGCTTTCAGCCGACGGACACGCTGGCCCAGGTTTGCAAGGACCACAACATCCTGGACGTTCCGGAAGTGATCCGCACGATTCAGCTCGCCCACGAAGTCGACACCAAGGTGCAAGTCGAACCGCGAACCGTGAAGGGCTGGCTGGATGCCGGCCAGGAATTCTCGTTCATCGATGTGCGCTCACCCGAAGAGATCGCGGCGGCGCGCATCCCCCAAGCAGAAGCTCTCGACTTCAGTGATCCGGGCAAATACATGAGCCTTCCCAAGGATCGTCGCATCGTGTTCTCCTGCCGCAGCGGCGTGCGCTCTCTGGACGTGGCCAGCTATTTCATCGGGCACGGTTTCACGAACGTGTACTCCATGCGCGGCGGGATCCTGGCGTGGACTGCCGAAGTCGATCCCTCGGTCGGCGCATACTGAAAAACCCTGAGCGGTTTCGCGGTCAGCGCACTTACTCGCTTCCAAGTCCAGACCTAGAACCAGTCTTGCTGAATCCCAGCTTTACCGTTTCTTGCGCGACTGTTAGATTCACACGCGTGAACCGGCGCCCTGCCAAGTCGGTTCGCAGCGAGTCCTAACGGATTCGCGGCTTCGGCCAAGCCGAAGCGCTTCGATCGTCACCTGCCGGGATGGGTCGAAGCCGTCGCGAGGTACCTGCCTCACCTCGCGGCCGTCGAGCTGGTTTAGCCACCAGTCTCGGCCAAGCGCGGAGTCGCCTCTTCGGAGGCGACTCCGGTTGTTTCAGCACCTTGCGTTCGCGCCGCGACGATCAGTCCATTTCCGCGCGCCAATCGCGGTCGAGACCTTCGATGTCGATCAAGCCGCGACCTGGCCGAAACGTGATCCGACGCTCGCGGCCTTGGAAGCGCAAGGTGAGCGAGCCCGATTCGGTGGCGAGCCCCACAGCGTCGATATCGATCGCCGAATCCGCGCCCAGATCCATGGCGACGATTTCCACGCCGGCGTGGACGCTGAGCGGTCCAAAACTGCGCTCGAACTTCTCTTGGGAACCATAGCGCAGCACGAGCTCGCCAGTCGCATCGACGACGCGGTACCCATCGGAGCGCACTTCAAAGCGCGAAGGCTGGTGTACGAACGAGGACCGCTGTTGCGCCGCGCGCAAATCTTTGGCGAACACAACGGCAGCGTTGTCGAGCGTTACGTTCGTCTTGGTGAAGAACCGCGGCACCACCACGGCTACGGTCAGGCCAATCCCCAAGATGGTGAGCAGCAGGCTCAGCAGGGAAATGCCTCTTCGCGAGCGAATTGCCGCTCGTCGCGATAGCAGCCGAGTCGAGGTGCGCCGAGAGCGAACAGAACCCTGGGAAAGCAGTTGGCGATCGGACATATGCTCCTTTCTTATCCCGGCGCGACCGGCCAGGCACCCTGAAAATCCCCGCAAGCACTTCCAAAGGGCCGCCACGGGCCTTGGAGTCGGCAGCTCCCGCTGCTTTGGTGCCTTGAAAAAGTTTCCCCAGCCTCTAGCCCGTGGGATGCAGGGAGCCCCGGTCCGCATCGATTCGGCCGCGCACCTTCTCGCATGGGCTCAAGCGGATTGTCTCCGCACTTGGCCGCGCGCGCAGCGGGTCCCTAATAACCCTGCGCCAATCGCCTGGCATCGCGTGCATCAGAAGTGGTCAATCAAGGTTTGGAAACCCAGCTGGGCTGACCGATACTGGGCCACTTTGCACGATTTCCACGGAGTCCTGGCCGCATTCGCGGTCGTCTTCGTCGTCGCGGCGGTGACGACGGCTTTGTTCCAGCTGCTGCGCCAGCCGGTCATCGTCGGATACTTGCTCGCGGGGGCTCTGGTGGGGCCGCACCTGCCTCTTGGACTGGTGGCTGATCGAGAAGCCATCGCCACCCTCTCGGAGCTGGGCGTTGTGCTGCTGATGTTCTGCCTGGGCCTGGAATTCAGCCTGCGCAAGCTCATGCGCGTCGGTCCCAGCGCGACCATCGTGGCGCTCATCGAATCGGGCTTGATGGTCTGGTTGGGCTTGAGCCTGGGACGAGCCATGGGGTGGCCCGCGCGCGAGTGCATGTTTGCCGGCGCCGTCGTTGCCATCTCGAGCACGACGATCATTGCCAAGGCCTTTCATGAGCACCGCGTCAACACCCAGGTGAAAGACCTGGTCGTCGGTGTGCTGGTGATCGAGGACTTGATCGCTGTCTTGCTGCTCGCTTCGCTGGCCACGTTTGCGCGCGGCGAAAGCCCGACGCCGATGGAGCTGGCGGCGGCCGGCGGTCGACTGACGGCGTTCTTGGTCGGGGTCACGGTCATTGGACTCTTGGTCGTGCCGCGCCTGGTGCGCGGCGTGCGCAGGCTTGGCCGCTCCGAGCCCCTGCTCGTGCTGTGCATGGGCGTTTGTTTCTCGATGGCTTTGCTCGCTCGGGACCACGGCTACTCGGTCGCTTTGGGAGCGTTCTTGGCCGGCGCGCTCGTGGCAGAATCGGGCGAGGAACGACACATCATTCCGCTCGTGCGCCCAGTGCGCGACGTGTTCGGCGCCGTGTTCTTCGTGTCGGTCGGAATGGACTTCGATCCGGGAGTCTTGCGCGCGGAGCCCTGGGTCGTGATCGGGCTCACGTTGCTGGTGATCTTCGGCAAGGCGTTGAGCGTGAGCCTGGGCGCCTTGCTCGTTGGTCAACCCATGCGCACGGCTGTGCAAGCGGGCATGAGCATGGCCCAGATCGGCGAGTTTTCGTTCATCCTAGCCGGCATGGGCGTGGCATCCGGCGCTACGGGCGCGCATTTTCTGCCCGCGGTCGTGGCGGTCTCCGCCGTGACGACGTTGACCACGCCTTGGCTCATTCGCGGGGCCGGGCCCGTGACGCGGGTCTTGGACGCGAAGATGCCTGCCAATCTGCAAACGTTCACGGTGCTGCACGGCTCGTGGATCGATCGCCTGCGCAGCAGCCAGAGCTCACCCGCGCGAACCGGCCCCGTGGCCAACGCTTTGCGCCTGCTGCTCCTGGACATGCTTTTGCTTGCCGCGGTTTTGGTGGCTTCGG
>JAKFYL010000337.1 GCA_021730845.1 Planctomycetota bacterium
CGCAAGTACGCGCAGAGGAAGTGCGCCAGCGATTTGCGCGCGAGCAGTTCGACGCGCCGGACGGGTGCTTGGCAGCGCACGTGATCGCGCGTCTGGCTGCGCGCAACTGGACCTTGGCCACGGCCGAGTCGGTCACGGGTGGACGATTGTCCGGCCGTTTGACCGACGTGCCCGGCGCCAGTGCCGTGTTTCGCGAGGGTTGGGTGACGTACAGCAGCAAAGCCAAGCAGCAGCGTCTGGACGTGTCCGCTTCGGACCTGGACCAGCACGGGGCGGTGTCCGAAACGGTGGCTTGTGCCATGGCTCGCGGGGCGGCCAGCAAGAGTGGAGCGGATTGCGCGCTCGCCACGACCGGCGTGGCGGGACCTGGCCAAGGAGACCGCGGCGAGCCCGTGGGTACCTGCTGGGTCGCTTGCTGCCTAGGCGGTAAGGTCCGGGCCGTACAGATCCAGACCTCCTTCACGGACCGCGCGAGCCTGCGCGCGTACACCGTCAATGCGGCCCTGAACCTGCTGCGCGACGAGCTCAACCAGCTTGAAGCAGCGGCTCGTTGACCCTGGCCCAGCTTGCCGGTATCGTCCTTGCCCGCGTGGCGGCACGCAGCACTACCCGGTGGTGTAATGGTAACACTAGTGGTTTTGGTCCACTCATTCCAGGTTCGAGTCCTGGCCGGGTAACCCCAATCCGCCCTGGCGCCGAGGGGCCCTTGCTGCGCGCTCGACGAAGTTCTTCGAGCGCGAACGCGCGCCCAAACTGCGCGCCAAATCACGCTCGGCCGCGTCCGGCACGCTGGGAACCAATTGCAGCTGCCATTCGCTCTCGAACGCGGCCACCAAGAAGGGGGCCAAATCCAGCGCTGACTTCGCGCCGGCCTCTGCCTCCACAGTCGCCACGCCGCTATCGAGAGGGCTTGCTCCCAGTTTGATCGATCCGTGGTGTAGCACGCGCCCGCGCTTGCGGCGCTGGGCCGAGCCCAACCCTTTGCGTCCGCCCCAGACTAGGTCCAAAGCCGTCGATTGGTGGAAGCACATGCCCGTTCCGTCGCAATCCGAGGCCAGTTGATCCGTTCCGCGCAAACGCGCATCGATGCCGCAGAACGCGTTCAGTGCCTTGGCCACGACCGCGTGCACACGGCGATACGAATCGGCCACGCTGCCGGAGTACAGCGGGTGCTCGAGCGAGAGCGCCAGAGAAAAGGTCAGCTCGGACACGTGGTGGATTGCACCGCCGCCCGTGATGCGACGCACCAGGGCCGAGGCTTGCGCGGCGCGCGGCACCTCGTCCAGGCGCTGGAAGTAGCCCAGGCTCAAGGTGTCAGGCTTCCATGTGTATACACGCAGCGTGGGTTCCGTGTTGGCCTCGAGCAAGGCCTCATCCAGACCCATGTTGAACTCGGGGCTGGCGCCAAACGTGCGGATCAGTCGCCAGCGTTTGCGCGCGGTCATCGCCCGAATGCCAATGGCGCGGCCAGCGACTCGAACCCTCGATCAGTGCTTCTTGCTGGAGAGGAACTTCTCATAGGCGGCCGCGTCCATCAGCCCGTCCAAACTCTTGTTCGCGGGACGGATGCGGATCATCCAGCCGTCGTTCCAAGGATCCTTGGCCAGGATCTCGAGGTGCTCCTCGATCTTGACGTTCGTGTCGACGACCTCTCCAGTGACGGGTGCGTTGAGGTCGCTGACGGCCTTGACCGACTCGATTTCTCCGAACGTTTCGCCGGCCTCGACCGAGCGTCCCGGTTCGGGCAAGTCGCAGTAGACCAGGTCACTTTCGTTGCCGGAAGAAAGCTCGCGCACGGCGAAATCGGTGATGCCGATGAGCATCGTGTCTCCGTCGAGCTTGACCCACTCGTGGGTCTCGGTGTAGCGGCGGTCGTTGGGGCGCATGGACAATGGAGGGGAGTTTTGGGGTAAGAATGCGTGCTGCAGGCGTCAGTTTGCCTTGCGCGTACGGGAATAAAAAGGCATCTCGCGGACGATCGCCGGTTGGGTCTTGCCGCGGAAGTCGAGCTCCAGCTTGGTCCCCGGTGCCGTCAGGCCCAAGCTCACGTAAGCGCTGGCGATGTTGGTTCCCAGGGTTGGAGAAGGCGCGCCCGAACAAACCGCGCCCACCGGTCGGCCGGCCGCCAGTACGCTCGTTCCTTGGCGCGGGACGCGTGGGCCCTCGCTGACCAAACCGACCAAGCGCCTAGTCGGGCTGCTCTTGGCGCGCTCCAACGCGGCGCGTCCGATCCAGTCGCCCTTGGCCGCGTCGAAATTGACACCGAACTCCAGGCCGGCTTCGAGCGCGTGGTGCTCGCGGTCGATCTCGTGGCCGTACAAGGGCATGCCTGCCTCCAAGCGCAGGATGTCGCGCGCACCTAGGCCAATCGGCGTCAGTCCGCTCGCCTGACCCACGCGCAAGATCTCGTGCCACAGCCTGGGACCTTGATCGCTTGGGAAGTAGATCTCATAGCCCAGCTCACCCGTGTAGCCGGTGCGGCTGATGCGCGTCGTCGGCAAGCCGGCCACGCTGGCGAAACCGAACTTGTAGTACCCCAAACTGGCCAGATCGAAGCCGGTCACGAGCTGCTGCAACACTTCGCGGGAGCTCGGCCCTTGCACGGCGAGCATGCCCGTGCGCTCGGTTTGGTCGTCGATCTCGACGCGCAGTCCGCCAGTGTGCGAGCGCATCCAATCCAGGTCCGCCGCCGTGTTGGAAGCGTTGACCACCACGTAAACGCTGTCCGCTTCGCGGTACAGCAATACGTCGTCGATTGGAAAGCCATCCTCGGCGCACAGCAGCGAGTAGCGGATCGTGCCCGCGGACAGCTTGGCGCAGTAGTTGCTGAACAATCGGTCGACGAAGCGCAAGGCGTCCGGGCCGCGAACGTGGACGCGCCCCATATGGCCCAGGTCGAACAGGCCCGCGCGCGAACGCACGCAGCGCACCTCGTCCAGAATCGGTCCGTACTGCACCGGCATGTGCCAGCCGCCGAATTCGATCAATTTGGCGCCGGACTGTTCGTGGACGGAGTGCAGGGATGTGGATTTCATGCCGGTTTCATGGGGCCGGAGACTTTAGACCACAGTCGCTGCCCACGCCAGGGCCGCGCGGGTCCCCGGAAAGGGAATGCCGACCCTCGCCGCCTTGAGCCGCGAACGGGGTCCCATCGATAGCCGGTGCAGAGAAAAGCTTTCAAGGCTGTGTTGCCTGCCGTCGGTGACGCACCGCGGCTCACCTCCATCACCTGCCCCTTGCCCCAGAGCCCATGCCCACGCGCTCGTCCTATTTCCAGCGTTTGATTGCCCTTTCCCTCCGCCTTTGCTGGCTTGTGCCGCTCGGCCTGGCCGCGTGCTCCGGCGGTGGGGGCGGCGGGCCCGATGTGGGTTCGAATGCAATCTTGAGCGTGGTCCAAGATCTGACGCTCGACCCCGAAGGGCGACTGACCGTGCTGGTTTTCGAGGAAGAGCTGACGGCTGTGTCGCCGAGCAACTTCCACACCAACGCGGATCACACGGCCCTGAGCGCCACGGTGATCGGCAACGACGTCCACGTCGCCTGGGACGAACTGGTGTCGCCGGCGCACATGGTCAAGGTTCAAAACATCGCTGGAGTCTCGCCGAAGTTCCATGGCGTTTCCACGAGCGACGATAGCGCGCCCAGCATCAACGTGTTGCCTGCCGCGCAAGCTCCGGGCTGGGGCGGAGACACGCTCCAAGTTCAGTTCACGGGGCCGCATCTCAACCCGGTCCTGGCCGAAGACCCACAGCGCTGGGAATTGAAAATCGGCGACGTGATCTTGGATTGGGCGGGCTCGGACTTCGACTTTTCCGTGCCCACGCAGATCCTGACCATCACGACCGGTCCTTTGGCGAACTTGCACGCGAACTTCACGTTGCGCCCGCAGGGAGTCAAGACCGTCGCCAACAAGAGCTTGCCCTCCACGCCCGTGAGCGGCACGGCCAGCGGCGACAGCACGCCGCCGAACTTGGTCCTGGCCCAGCAACTGCTCGCCGACGACGAGTTCGGACGCGTCGTCGAGTTCGTGTTCGACGAGGCCATGGACCCGGTGTTTGCCCCAGAACTGGCCAATTTCCAGGGCCTACCCCCCGACATTTCCTTGGGCGTCACGCAAACATCGCCCGAGGTCTTGCGAGTGGAGTTTTCCAGTCCCGTCGTACCTGGTCTGGACGTCGTGGTCTTGGAAGGATTGATGGACGCCCACGGCAATCTTCTGCCCACCATGGGTGCGCCGATCAACGCGTCGTCGGTCGTGGCCAACGGCCTGGCAAGTCCTCCGACCCTAGTGACCGTGCCCAACCAAGGCGGCGACACGCTGGAGCTGAATTTCATCCAGGCCTTGGAACCGAACATGGTCGTCGATCCCTCGCGTTGGGAAGCGTACCTCTCGGTGATCAATGGCTCGCCCTTCGATTTGCAGGCAGCCACCTTCAGCTACGACTTGCTGGCCAAGCGACTGCGCGTGGTCTTCGCAGAGGACTTCCAAAACTCGGACGAACTGGTTTTCCGTCCATTGGCGTCGAACCCGCCGCTGGACGTGGACGGTGAGCCAT
>JAKFYL010000358.1 GCA_021730845.1 Planctomycetota bacterium
CGCGAGCTCTTCAAGCAGGGCTACCGCGGGTGCCGTTTCTCGTTCGGCTATCCGGCTTGCCCCAATCTGGAAGATCAGGAGCAGCTGCTCGACCTGCTGCAAGCGCACAAGCTGGGGATCAAGCTCTCCGACGAGTTCCAGTTGTGGCCGGAACAGTCCACTTCGGCGCTGATCTGCCACCACCCGGCGGCCAAGTATTTCACGATCTAGCCCGCGGGATGGGCCATTGGGCCCAGGCCAGCGCCCGGTACGGGGCATTTGATCTAGAATCCCGCGCTTCCGCTTTCTCCGCGTCCCATCCCGTCTTACACCTTGATGAAGCTTCTCTGGACCGCAATCCCCACAGTTCTGCTGGCGCTCTCCTCCAGCGCACAATCCACCTGGTACGTGAGCGCCAGCGCAGTTGGCCCAGGCGATGGTTCGCAGGCCAGCCCCTATGTCAGCTTGCAATATGCCATCGCCCAGGCATCGACCCTATCGGGCGACACCTTGCTGGTGCTTCCTGGTAGCTACGCGGAACAGATCAACTATGCGGGCAAGACCTTGGCCATCCGCAGCACCTTGGGGGCCTACCGCACGATCTTGCAAGGCTCGGTGTTCGACTCCGATTCACTGGTGAGCGTCGTCAGCGGAGAAGGTACGGGCACGATGCTGGAAGGATTCACCTTGCGCGATGGCGCGGGGCACTTGGTGGGAAGCGAAGCCCGCGGTGGCGCGGTGTTTGTCCAGAGCAGCACGCTTGAAATCCGCCACTGCATCTTCCGCGAAAACGGTCGGCGCAGCGCGGCTCCCTTGTTCGTCCGCTACGGCGGCGCCATCCACGGCGACGGCGCCACGCTGATCGTGGAAGACGCGCTCTTCCATGGAAACCTGGTCGCGGACGGGGGCGGTGCTGCCGTGCACCTGACCAGCAGCAGCGCCACCATCCGGAACTCGGGTTTCGCGTTCAATCGGATCATCTCGTGCCCCGGCGATTGCGGTCGCGGCGCCGGCATGTGGTTCGAGGGCGCCACGCTGGCGGTCGAAGATTGCTGGTTCCAAGAGAACTTCGCCGGCGCCGGCGGCGGCGCCTATGTCGGCGGCGGAGCGGCCCAGTTTCTGCGCTGCCGCTTCGAACTCAATCAGGCTGGCGACGGTGCCCTGCAACCCTCGTGGGGCGCGGGCCTCCTGGGCGCGCCGACGGCGACTGTCTTCGCCCGGCGCTGCGTGTTCGCCAACAATCTGGCCCTTTCCACGGGGCTACTCGGTGGCGCTGGCGCCGGCGCGGCTGGCGCGCTGCTCGAACACTGCACGCTGAGCGGCAACGCGGCCACGCTCGCCAGTGTTCCTGGCGCCGGCACAACCGCGCAGAATTGCAGTCTCGAGAACTGCATCGTGTGGAACAACTCCGCCTCCGGACCGGCATTGAGCGGCAGCAGCAATGCCACCTACTCCGACCTCCAAGAGAGCTTGCCCGGGATTGGCAACTTCAGCTTGGATCCGAAGTACTTCGCGGAATCCGTGGCCGACTACCACTTGCAGAGCGGTTCTCCCTGCATCGACGCCGGCAACCCAAGCAGCCCGCTGGATCCCGATGGCTCGCTCGCGGACAGCGGCGCTTTCACTCATAGCCCGACCTACTCCGGGGGCCCAACCGTCTATTGCACGTCCAAAGTGAACAGCCTGGGCTGCTTGCCGACGATGCGGCACAACAATTTCGACCCCAGTGTCTTTGGCCCGCCGCTGGTGGTGTTCGCCACGGGGATCCTGGGCCAGCAAAATGGACTCTTGTTCTGGGGCACGGCGCCGGGCTCCTTTCCCTTCCTGGGCGGGACCATGTGCATCTCTTCGGCCCTCGTGCGCACTTCGCTGCAATCGAGCGGCGGCAGCTCGGGAAGCTGCTCGGGCACATACTACTTCTCTTGGACGAGCGGCTACCTTGCTGCCCAGAATCTGAGCGCGGGATCCTCGGCCTACTGCCAATTCTGGTATCGCGATCCAGCCGACCCCTTCACCGTCGGTATCACCGACGCAGTGGCCATCCAATTCGTCCCCTAAGCTGACCCGACCGGCCAGCCCGGACGCGCTCGCGAGCATGGATCCCGCAAACACCGATTCTCCGTCTGGGCGCGCGCGCGTGGCTTCGCCGCTGCTGCGCTTGGCGCTCGAGGTCGGCCCCTTGGTCGTTTTTTTCGTGGTCAATTCGCGCACGAATATCTTCCGCGGTACCGCCGCGTTCATGATCGCGATCGTGATCGCCTTGGCGGTCTCGTGGTATGTGGAACGCCGCGTGCCGATCATGCCTCTGGTCACGGCCGTGTTCGTGCTCGTGTTTGGCGGGCTCACGCTGTACTTGGAAGACTCTGTGTTCATCAAGCTCAAGCCCACGATCGTCAATTGCTCGTTCGCGCTGATCCTCCTGGGCGGCCTCGCCACGGGCCGTTCGCTGCTCAAACCCGTCATGGGCGAAGCATTTCAGATGAACGAGCAGGGTTGGCGGCGTCTGACCCTACGCTGGGCGGGCTTCTTCCTGCTCCTGGCGGCGCTCAACGAGTTTGTTTGGCGCAGCTACGACGAGAGTGTGTGGGTGAAATTCAAAGTGTTCGGGATCATGCCGCTGACCATGGTGTTCGCCATGTCCCAGATGGGTTTGATCCGCCGTCACCACACGGGTCCGGCCGAGTAGCGCGCGGCCGGCGCGAGCAACACGCTCGTTTCGCGGGCTCCGCTCGCTACCAGCGCAAGTCAGCGTCCAAGACCCACGGCCCGCGGCGCGAGGATTTCTCGAGCGCACGCGCCAGCCGCGCCAGGAATTCCACGCGCGGAATCGCGCGCGCTCCCAGGCCGGCCAAGTGATCCGTGTGCGCCTGGCAATCGAGCATGGAAAAGCCCCAGGCATCGAGTTGCCTGGAAAGGCTCGCGAAAGCGATCTTGGATCCGTCCGTGCGCGAGCTGAACATCGACTCGCCGAAGAAACAACCGCCCAAGGCCACGCCGTACAAGCCGCCGGCCAGTTGGCCATCGATCCAGACCTCGATGGAGTGCGCCCAGCCCAGATCGTGCAAGGCGCTGTAGGCGCGCAGAAAATCGGGCGTGATCCAGGTGGAGCCGCGCTGCTTGCTGCGCGCGGCGGCGCAGCCCCTAATCACGGCGCGGAAATCCCGGTCGAGCGAAATTTCATAGCCGCCGGCGCGCAAGGTCTTGCGCAGAGAGCGCGAAACGTGGAATTGCGCGGGCTCCAGGATCATGCGTGGGTCGGGGGAAAACCAGTGCACTAGGCCCCCCGAGCTGAACCAGGGGAAAATTCCCTGTCGATAGGCTTCCAGCAAGACGTCCTCGCGCAGCGCGAGACCGCTGCACAGATAGCCGTCCTGGTCCGCTGTTTCGACCGGCGGAAACAGCGGTCGCGCGCGGCGATCCTTGGGCGGCAAACCGGCCATGAGCTTTGGACGAGCCGTCTAGGACCGGCCCGCCTTGCCGCCAAAACCGCGCGCTGGCGGCGAGGCTTCTTCGGGCTCGAGCGAAAACGCCAACGGAAAACCTTCGCCGCGCGCCATGGCTGTGGCGCGCTCGAGTTTGAATTCGGCCGTTTCCAGCGGATACACACCGCACAGCGCGGCCCCGGTGCGGTGCACTTCGAGCATGCAACGCCGCGCTTCGCTGTTAGTCATGTCGAAGTTGGCTATGAAATTGCGCACCACGTGCTCGAAGGTCGTGCGGTCGTCGTTGTGGCAAATCACGCGCCACATGGGCGCAAGCTGCGTGCGCGTGCGGGAGTCTTCGAGCGTGCGCGGCCGCATCGGCGCAAGAACTGCCGCCTGCTCGATTCGCGAACAATGGAGCGCCCCACTCACGCTAGCGAGTGTACCTCCTTCACGCGCCATAGGGCGCAGGTGCTGCCGCTGCCGCAATTGCCACGGCCGCCGCTCCAACTCCGACAGCCACGAGCCAGCGCAAGAACAGGGCCAGCTGCGGACGCTTGCGCTCGACCGTGTCCAAGGACGGGAAAATCGCCGCCAGAGGCGCTAGGGCCAGGAGTGCGACGCTGGTCTTGGGTACTTCGAACAAATGCCAAGCCGCGACCAGCATGCCCGCCAGCACGGACCAGGGCGCCAGTACGGCACCACCCTGCAAACTAGGCAAAGGACGCAGCAGGTCTGCTGCCAACACGGCCCCCACCGCGGCCGCCGCGATGCCAGCTAGTTGCGCAAAGGCAGCCGAGCCGGAACGCTCGAACACGGCTCCGGCGCTGGCGAAGGCAATCAAGAACGCGCCGAGGCAAGCGCGAGTGCTGCGCCGCGATGCGCAGCGCTCCAGCGCTCCGTCGACGAGCCACCAAGCCATTTGCAGCGGCAGAAGCTGCCGCAGAACCTGGCTCATGTCCCAACGCTGCACCAGGTTCCACAGGATGTACAGCGGCCCGAACGCGGCCAGCAAGGCCCGCAGCGAGCGATATCCCGCGCTAGCTGCCAGGTTCCCGCTTCCCGTGGCCGCGAACAGCGTGGAAACAGCGACCACGGCGAACAATGTCCCCTTGGACTCCGCCGGCGGAAACTCCGGTCGAAACACCAGCGCG
>JAKFYL010000212.1 GCA_021730845.1 Planctomycetota bacterium
AGTGTCCTTCCGGAAATAACTGTCACTTTTCGCCGGCCCTCGCCGCCACTGGCCGCGTTTCGATTCCTCGGAAACCAGGCAGGTTGCCTGCGTCGTCGCGCCTTGCCAGCGACGACGATTGCTCGCCAAAATGTGACCCGTATTTCCGAGCGAACCCTAAGTGCCGCGCGCGCTAGCCAGCGCGGCTGCCAAGCCGGGCTGGTTCAGCGCATGGCTTGATCCAGGTCGGCGATCAAATCGTCGACATGCTCGATGCCGACGGAAAGGCGCACCAAGCCGTCTTCCAAACCGGCGGCGCGGCGATCCGCGGGCGGGATGCTGGCGTGGGTCATGCTGCAAGGGGTCTCGATCAGCGATTCGACTCCGCCCAGGGACTCGGCCAAGGTGAACAGTTTGGTGCGCGTTGCGCAGGCATTGGCCGCCTTGAGTCCGCCGCGCAGCTCGAACGACACCATGCCGCCAAAGTCCTTCATTTGGCGCCGCGCCAAGGCGTGCTGCGGATGTTGCTTCAAGCCGGGGTAGTAAACGCGCGCGACTTTGGAGTGGCCTTCCAAATGGCGCGCGACGCGCATCGCATTCTGGCAATGACGATCCATGCGCACGGCCAAGGTCTTCGTGCCGCGCAGCACCAAAAAACAATCCATCGGACCAGGCGTGCCGCCGACGGCATTCTGAAAAAAGGCCAATTCGGACTGCAAACCGGCGTCATTGCCGACGAGCGCGCCGCACACGACATCGGAATGTCCGCCCAAGTACTTGGTCAGCGAATGCAGCACCAAGTCCGCGCCCAAGGTCAAGGGCTGCTGCAAGTAGGGCGTTGCAAACGTGTTGTCGACTACCAGGTGGGCGCCTGCGTCGTGGGCGATAGCCGCCATGGCCGACACGTCCGTGATCGACAGCAGCGGGTTGGTCGGGCTTTCGATATACAAGTAGCGCGTCTTGGGCGTCATGGCGGCCTTGACTAGCGCTTTCTTGGTCGTGTCGACGAAGCTGAAGGTCACGCCGTACCGTTCGAACACGCGCCGGAAGATGCGATACGTACCACCGTACAGATCGTTGCCGGCCACGACGTGATCGCCAGGAACCAGGCGGTCGAGCAGGGCATTGGTGGCGGCTAGACCGGAGCTGAAACACATGCCCCAGGCAGCACTCTCCAGGGAAGCCAAATTCTCCTGCAGGGCCGTGCGAGTGGGGTTGGACGTGCGCGAGTACTCGTAGCCGCCGCGGGGCCTAGCCGGAGCGTCCTGCTTGTAGGTGCTGGTGAAATACACCGGCGTCATGACCGCGCCGTTGGCAGCATCGGGCTCCTGGCCGGCGTGGATGGCGCGGGTCTCGAATTGTTGCGCTTTGGCGTCGTGGCTGGGCGTTTTCATGCGCCGCCAGTGTAGTGTTCGCCAGTCGCGGAAGATGTGGCGTCCGGCTCGCCGGCGTAGAATCCGGGCGCTGCGCCAGGGCTTTCCACGCCAGCTGAGCGAGCCAGACCTTAGTCCCCTGGTGCCAGACCCGCTGGGGGCCGTCGCGCGGACACATGCATGAGCGATCCCAAGCAGCGCAAACAGCGCGCGCCGACCGAGCCGGGCGCACCTTTCCCAGCGGGCGTTCCGCGGGCACCGATTCCGCGCGCGGAACACTTCTTGATCGAGCGCTTGGATTGGTCCGCCTTGCGCGCGCTGCTCGAGCGCATGGCGCGTTCACCGCTGGGCATCGCTGCCGTGCGCGAGATCGTTCCGCGGGACGACCCGGCCACGCTGGAAGCCTTGGATCGCCAGCGCGAGCTGCTGGCCCTGGATGTGGCCGGATCTCGGCCGCCTGGGACCCCGCTGTGCGATGTCAATGCGATCCTGGCCGCGGCCCGCGCGGCCCACCGGCCGCTGGAGCAGGAGGAATTGTTGCGCGTGACCCAATTCGCGCGCGCCAGCGATCTCTTGCGCGCGTGGCTCCTGGAACTGGGGCCCAAGGCTCCGGCGTGCGCCAAGCTGGAAAACCGGCTGCCTTCGCTACGCGAGCTGGGGGACTTGCTGGAGTTCAGCCTGGACGAGCACGGCGAAGTCCGAGACAGCGCTTCCGCCGTGCTCGCGCGCATGCGCTCCAAGGAGCGCTCGCTGGCGGCAAAAGTCTCGCAGCTGCTGACGGACATGGCGCACAGACAAGAGTTGCGCCAAGGCCTGGCCGACTCCAGCGTACACCGGCGCGGTGGGCGTTTGGTGCTGGCGGTCAAGGCCAAGGGCGGCCTGCGCCTTTCAGGCATCGTTCATGATCGCTCCCAGAGCGGCGAAACGATTTTCATCGAGCCGCGCGAAGTCGTGGAAATGCAGAACCAGATCGCCACGCTGGTGCTGGACATGCACGCGGAGGTGCACCGCATCCTGGTGGAGCTCTCGCAGCGCGTATTCGAGCAATCCGGGCCGCTTTCCATGGCGCGCGCGGCCGCCGCCGAAATCGAACTCGGTCGCCTGGGCGTGGCCATGGCGGAGCGCTTTGGCGCGCGCGTACCGGAGATTTCCAGCCGCGGGCTGGTCCTGCGCGGAGCGCGCCATCCGCTGCTGCTCGAGGAAAAGGCGCGCGGGGCCATTCCGGACGTGGTTGCCATCGACGTGCGCCTGGGCGACGAATTCGACTTGCTCGTGATCACCGGACCCAACACGGGCGGCAAGACGTTGGCGCTGAAAACCGTGGCCGTTGCGGCCATGTTCGTGCGCCTCGGGTTGCCGGTGTGCTGCGAAGAGGGCTCGCGCGTGCCGCTGTATTCGGGTTTGGTCGCCGATGTGGGAGATGGCCAGGAAATCCGCGCCAACTTGTCGACTTTCGCAGCCCACATGGCGCGCATCCAGGAGGGGCTCAAGCGCGTCGACGCGCGCACCTTGGTACTGCTCGACGAACTGGGCACCGGTACCGACCCGGACGAAGGCGCAGCGCTGGGGGCGGCCGTGCTCGAATTCTTGCTCGAGCGAGGCGTGCCCACGCTGGTCACCACGCACATCGGAAAGCTCAAGGAATTCGCCTTTCGCAACAAACGCGTCGAGAATGCTTCGGTCGAGTTCGATTCGGAGACCTTCGAGCCCCGCTACCGGCTGCTGGTCGGAACGCCGGGTGAGTCCAAGGCGCTGCACATCGCGCGGCGTCTGGGATTGCCGCCTTCGATCATCGAGCGCGCGCACAACCGTTTGGAGCGGCGCGATGCTCAGGTTCAAGCCTTGTTTCAAGACGTGCGCGTAGCGCGCGAAGAGGCGGAGCGCCTGCGAGCCAAGGCCGAAGCGGCGCTGCAAGAGCTGGTGCAAAAACGCGCCGCCATCGAGCAACAGATCGCGGCCTTGGAGCACCGCAGCGCGCAGGTCGAGCACACGGCCCAGCGCGACCTGGAAGCGCGTGTCTTGGCTGCGCGGGAGCGCATTTCGTCCGCGCGCCAGCTCCTGCCTCAGGTGCCCAAGGTCCTAGCCGCGGACTTAGCCAAGATCTTGGAAGGCGCCGAGCTCGACCTAACCGGAGCCACGCTCTCCGACAAACGCCGCGCCTTCTTGGCAGGCCTCAAACCGGGCAGTTTCGTTTGGCTCGCGCGCTTTCGAAAACGCTGCTTGGTGCTTCAGGTGCGCCCCAAACAAGGCAGCGTGCGCGTGCAGCTTGGATCCAGCCCCATGGACGTGAGCTTCGACGAGGTCTCGCCCTCGGAGGGTGGCTAGGGAGCGCCCTTGCGCGCCGGGGATGCCTTCGAGGGTGTGAGGCCGCAATTCCCATGCCATTCCTGGCGTCGGGGCGCTTTTTGGCTCCGGAGAATAGGCGGCTGTCCGAAGCGCTCCGGACCGATCTGCGATCCTCGGTGCTAAGTGGTTTTGCGTATCCCCCAGATCTTGGAAACCCAGCTACACTGCACCCTGGTTTCCTATCTCTCCCGGGGCTTTCTACCAGAGGCCCACAGGGTCAACCACAGAGTTCACACAACCATGTCCCTACACAGATCTCTAGCCCTACTTTCTGTCTCTTCCGTGCTCGCTGGAGCGGCGTTTGCGCAAACGAACGACACCTCCAATACCGCGGCCATCGGTCGTCCGTCGGTCGGGATTCCCTACGTGGGCACCTCGGATGCGCCGTTCCTGTTCTCGAACGGGACCTTCATCACTGGCACGGGCAATGGCGCCGGTGGAGCCAACACCAGCGAAATCACCGCCACCTACAACACGTTCGGATTCGGCCACGCAGTGAGCACGGGTTTCCGCGTTGCCGACGACTTCACGGTTCCTTCAGGCCAGGCTTGGGACCTGTCCACCATGCATTGGTTCGCGTATCAGACGGGTTCCACCACGACCCCCACGGTCACGAGCATCAACGTTCGCATCTGGTCGGGCTCGCCCATGGGCGGCGGTACCGTTGTTGCTGGTGACACGACCACGAACCGCTTGACCAGCGCTACCTTCTCGGGCGTATATCGCGTTACGCCGACCACGCTCACCAACACCCAGCGTCCGATCATGGATTGCACGGTAGACATGAGCTGGGTCCCCGTC
>JAKFYL010000317.1 GCA_021730845.1 Planctomycetota bacterium
GCACGCACGGAGCCTGGCACCAAAGGTGTGGGATTCGAGCCTGGTACCGTACAGACACGGACGCGGTACGGACACAGACACGGACACAGACACGGGACGGACACGGGACGGACACAACGCCTGACGGCTGCCTTCAAGCAGCAGTGCAAGCCATGGTGCGGGCGCTTGCCGTGTCGTCGAAGTGACAAAATCACGGTCGTATGACGTGTCGAACTTCCTAGCCTTGACAAAATTTTCGAAATCGTTGGCAAGGATTGGCTGCTTCCTGCCGATGGATTCAGTGATGTCGTGAGCCATGCACCATTCGGTGCGTGGTCCGTAACCGTCATCCCCAACCAGGAGTCAATCTCATGGCAAAGAAGCGTGCAAAGAAGAAGGCGACCAAGAAAACTGCTCGCCGCGCAAAGAAGAAGTAGTTTCGGCTAACCGTCTTGCGATGATTGGTCGCTAAGTAGTGGTCCCTCGTCGCAGTTCCTCCGGTGAACAAAAGTCAGCTAGTTGCCAAGGTTGCCGATGAGCTCCGGGTTTCCCGGCTAGGTTCCGATCGCCTTGTAGAAGCTGTGCTGGGCAACATTTGCCAAGGACTCCAAAAAGACGGATCCGTGACGATTGCCGGCTTCGGCACGTTCCAAGTGAAGGACCGCAAGGCCCGCACGGGACGAAACCCGGTAACGGGAAAGCCAATCTGCATCGCCGCTGGACGCCGAGTAGGCTTCCGCATGGGCAAGGCCCTACGGGACGCCTTCTAAGACAGGCTCGCCAAAGCGAGTACGTATTCAACCGCCTCCCCTGCAGCCCTCGGGTCGCAGGGGGGGCGGCTGTGTTTCAACTCATGCTCCGCGAGCCCGCGCCGCCAAGGTGCGCAGGGGCCTCGTGCGCGGCGCGGGAGCTGCGCCTAGCCCCCGTAAGCAGCGTCTAGGAACGCGTGGCCTGCTTCAGGCGGTCGATGGCGGCCGCGATCGAAGCGTCGTCGAGCTTGGGAAATAGCGCGCTCACGGGACCGAGCTTGCGGCCGGAAAGTTGACGCCGATAGCGACCGGGAACGGGTAGCGTGGGCCAGCCCTGCCCGGCTACCAGCCCCTCCAGGCCCAGCATGCTCCATAGGCTTTGGGCCTTGGCGGGCATGAATGGAGCCATCCATTGGGCCAAGTACGCCAGCCATTCACAGCAGGTGGCCAGCACGCTGGCTGCTTTGGCCGGATTGGTTTTTTGCAGCGCCCAAGGCGCCAGCCGGTCGACGAACACGTTGGCCACGCGCGCATTCTCGATCAACTGTTCGGCCGCCCGGCGGAAACGGAACTCGCGCACGTGCGCGGCCGGGTCGGCGAAGCTGCCGCATTCGGTGAGCAGGACTCGGTCTAGTTCGGCTTCGTAGCTCGGTTCGAGCGCGGGAATCCGTCCCGCGTAGTGCTTGTCCTGGAAGCGCAGCACGCGGGTCGCCAGGTTGCCGATCACGTCGGCGAGCAGCGAGTTGTGGGTGCGCTGGAATTCATCCCAACGAAAGTCGCTGTCGGCGGTCTCGGGCATGGAAGCCAAGAGATAAAAGCGCCCCGACTCCACATCGAACTGCGCCGCGAATTCCTCCGGTGGGATCGTCCAGCCAGCCGACGTGGAGAACTTCTTGCCCTCGAGGTTGTAAAACTCGGTTGCGGGCACCTGCCACGGCAACACGTACTGCTGGCCTACGCCGTGCAACATCGCCGGGAACACGATGCAGTGGAAGGGGATGTTGTCCTTGCCGATGAAGTGCACCAGCCGCGTATCCGGGCTTTGCCACCAGTCCTTCCAAGCCTGCGGCCGGCCCTGGGCCTTGGCCCACTCGCGAGTGAACGAGATGTAGCCGATGGGGGCGTCGAACCAAACGTACAGCACCTTGCCTTGCTGCTCGCCGGCGCGCGCGGCAGGCACCGGCACGCCCCACTGCATGTCGCGCGTGATCGGCCGGGGCTCGATTTCCGCCAGTTGGTTGGCCACGAACTTGGCCACGTTGGGTTTCCACTCGTGGCCGCTGGCCCACGCGCCGATCTTGTCGTCACGAAGGCGCGGCAAGTCCAGGTACCAGTGCCTAGTCTGCTTGCGGGTGGGAGTGCTGCCGCACACTTTGCAACGCGGGTGCAACATCGCGAGTGGGTCGAGCCATTTGGCGCAGCGTGGACATTCGTCGCCGCGCGCGGCCTCGTATCCACAATGCGGGCAGGTGCCTTCGACGTAGCGGTCGGCCAGGAAGCGCACGCAACGGGGGCAGTGCAGCTGCTCTATTTCGCGCTGGATCAGGTAGCCGCGCTCGTCCAGGCGCGTGAAGAACTCCTGACTCAATTCGACGTGGAACGGCGAGATCGACGTGCCCGACCAGACGTCGAATTCGATCCCAAATAAATCGAAGGAGGCTTTGATTTTCGTGCGCCAGTGGGCCACGTATTCCGCATACGGCTGCTGCTCGCGTTCGGCCCCTATCGTAATGGCCACGCCGTGTTCGTCCGTGCCGCACACCAGCAGCACCTCTTCCCCTTGCATGCGCAACGTGCGCGCGTACACGTCGGCAGGCAAATAGGCGCCCACCAGGTGGCCGAAGTGGATCGGTCCATTGGCGTAGGGCAGGGCGCTGGTTACCAGGTAGCGGACCATGGGGACGGCGATTCTAGGACGAAGATTCGCGCAAAGCGCGCTTGTCGAGCCGGCAAATCAGCCACATGCCTCCCACGGAGGCCGCCGGCACCATCAGGATGGCGCCGAAGATCGGAATCAAGAAGAACACACCGGCGACGAGCCCGAAACTCGTGAATGCCAGCCAATGCTGCAGGAAAAAGCGCCAGCGCATGCCCAGGCTCCAGCGCCGACGCTCCATGGGTATGTCGATCAGCGTCACGGCGGTGACGAACCCCGCCACGATCCAAAACATAGGCAAGCCCACCAGCGGTACGAGCTTGAGCGGCAGGCACACGATCAGGATCGCACCCGCTAGGAGCGACGCCTTGATCGACACCCAAGCGGTCGAGGCCTCCACGCGCACGAACCACCAGGCCCAGCGGCCCCAGGCCGGCCAGCGTCTTGCGACCAGGAAGATCGGCACGGGCACGCCAGCCGCGAGAGCTCCGCGCGCGAACCCAGCGCCTACAAGCGCCAGCCAGACCAGCAACAGGCACGGGGCCAGCGCCAGCACGGACAAGTACAAGCATTGCTTGATGGGCATGCTGCTGGGGCGGTCGAGCGTGGCTCTTGGGTCATGCCCGAACCAGCGCTCCTCGATCACGCCTTGGGCCTGGTCCAAAAACGGACCCGAAATGGCTTCGTAGACGATGGAGAACACCCACAGCGCCGACAAACCCACCGCCAGCACGACTGAAAGCAGCGAGCCGACCTTGGCCAGCAGGGCCACGATCTTGAACTTGAACAGGAAGGTCAGGATCTTGAGCAACCAATTGGGATCCACAGGCACCTGCGCCGATCCCTCGCGCAGTTGATCGATCCATGGCGCAATCGTGAGCCATAGCCACCAAGCCACCATCGCAAACACGATTCCAGTCAGCACCAAGGGAGGAACGAGCCAGCGCTTGGTGCCGCGCGTGGTGGCGATCAAGCGCACGCCTTGGAACACGGCCTGGGCGCCGGTGACGAAGCTGGCCAGGCCCTTGGCGGCGGGCGCGCCCAGACTCTTGTCGCCTGCCTGGTGCTTGCACAAGGCGCAAGCCTCGCCCGGAGCGTCATAGCCGCACAAGCTGCACGGGCGCGGGCGGGAGGCCGCCGTGGGAGCCATTTGCGCGTGCTGGGACATCGGGGAGTGCATCAGGTTAGGTCCTGCGGCGGCCCGAGCGCTACAATTGCTTGGATATGGGCACATTCGCGTCTTTTCGCCAACTCGACTACTTCGACCTGGACCAGGAACTCAGCGAGGACGAGCGCATGGTGCGCGACGCGGTGCGCTCCTGGACTACCGAGCGTTACCTGCCGCTCGCCATGGAGCACTTCGAAGCCGGCACGTTCCCGCTGCACCTGACGCCGGAATTGGCTGAGTTGGGAGTTTTCGGCCCGACGATCCCCACCGAGTATGGTGGAGCGGGACTTTCGAGCACTGCCTACGGGCTGATTTGCCAGGAACTCGAACGCGGCGATTCGGGCCTGCGGTCCTACGTCTCGGTACAGGGCTCGCTAGTCATGTACCCGATCTTTGCCTACGGCAGCGAGGAGCAGAAGAAGCGCTGGCTGCCGCAGCTGGCCAGCGGCAAGGCGATCGGTTGCTTCGGTCTCACGGAGCCGGATTTCGGATCGAATCCCGGCGGCATGCTCACCACGGCCAAGAAGAAGGGCTCGGACTGGGTCATCAACGGCCGGAAAATGTGGATCACCAACGGCACGGTCAGCCAAGTGGCCGTCGTATGGGCGCGCACGCCGGAAGGTGTGCGCGCCCATACGACGGCCACTTGGCTGACCGTGCCGTTGGTGATCCACATTTTCCGGCCGTTGATGACCC
>JAKFYL010000166.1 GCA_021730845.1 Planctomycetota bacterium
GCTCTCGCGATCGCGCGCGGTCCACTCGGTAGAAACGTTCGAATACGCGATCCACGTTGCCCGGCTCGATGCCGATGCCCGTATCTTGCACTTCGATCCTGGCCCACTCCCTTTCCGCGCCGCCGGCTTCGGGCCGCGCAACAACGCACGCAAGCCGAAGGGTGATACGCCCGCCGCTGGGCGTGTACTTGACGGCATTGTCGAGCAGGTTGTCGACGATTTGGCGCAGCGACTCCTCTTCGCCGCGCACGCGCACCGCACGCGCAGGCAAGTCCATTTGCAGGCCGATTTGCTTGGCCGCGCACATGGGTTCAAAACGCGCCGCACTTTCTTTGAGAGAACGCACGACGTCCAGAGAAACCAATTCAACGTCGCGCTCGGAAGACTCGACGCGCGCCAGTGTGAGCAAGTCCCCGACCAGATTGCTGAGCCGCCCGGCCTGCTCCTGAATGCGCGTCATGAATCGCAGGCGCACCTTGACGTCCATGTCTTGGTCGTCGATCAAGGTTTCGATCAGTCCGCGGATCGCCGTCAGCGGCGTTTTCAGCTCGTGGGAAACGTTGGCCACGAAATCTCGCCGCAAGGATTCCAAGCGTCGCAGGCGAGTGACATCGTTGAGCACGACCACGCTGCCGGCGATGGCCCCATCGTGATCGCGCAAGGCGCTGGCGCGCAGTTCGATGCGGCGCTCACTGCTGGTGCCCGCGCCCAGCACTGTCTCGCCATCGAGCTCCCGTGCGCCCTGGCGAGCTTGCTCCAGGATCGAGCACACCTCGACAGCCCGCGTCACTTCCCAGATGCGCTCGCCTTCAACCTTGCTGGGATCCAAGCGTAGCAGCGCGGCGGCGACAGCATTCAGGTGCACCACGCGGTCATCGGCGTCGACGGCAACGACCCCTTCCACCATGGAAGCCAGGATGGCGAGCACTTTGTTGCGGTCGGCCGCCAGGCTATGCAGTCGCTGGTCGTGTTCGTTGCGCGCACGTGCGATGGCGTCGCTAGCGCCTTGCAGTTCCGGCCAATCGATGGTCGCTTGGCGCGCCTGGGCCGAGCTGGCCAGCAGGGCTCCGCGATGAGCAAGGCGCATCGACAAGAGGCGCGCGTGCAGGAAGCCCAGGAGCCCAACCAATCCGGCGGCCCCGAGCAATGCATTGCGTTGTAGCGCGGACGAGGCCAGAATTTCATCGACCGGCACCGCCGCGCGCGCCATGAATCCCACTCCGGCTGCGCCTTGCTGTCCGTCCTGGAAGGCCAGGGCGTGGTAGGAGCAGACCTTGCCCACCGTGGCACTGAAGCGTGTCGACGAGCCGGAGCCGGTCGAACTGGCGGAACGCAGTTCTTCGCGATCGGAGTGGTCTTGCCAACGTTCCGGGGGTGCTTCGCTGTCGGCCAGGAGTTCGAACCGACTCGTAAACAGGCTCAGCCGCAGGCGCGCCGAGGGACTGGCGACTAGGTCGTTCCATCCACCCGTCGGCGGCTCGAGAAAGCTCTCCGGATCGGCCTGGTATTGCAGTCCGGCGCGTTCGAGCAAGCTCTCGGCGGCGATTTGGGCCGCCACGGCAGCCTGCGCCAAGCCCTGGCGCTTGGTCGCACGCGCCACCCAGTCGGCAAAGAACACCAACAAGCAAGCCGCCAGCGCGTGCCCAAGGACAACCCACCAAAAAAAACGCGAGCGCAACAACGAGAGCTAGGGGGCAGGCGAGCCTAGGCCAAGGATTCTACGCCATTGGCGACTCCACCAGGAGCCTAACCCTGCGAGTCCAAAGGGGCCAGCTTAGGGATCTGGCTGCTGGGCCGGTTCTTGAAAACGGTAACCGACGCCGCGCACGGTCTCGATCAAGTCCCGGTAGTCGCCCAGCTTGCGCCGCACCGCCCCGACATGGACATCGATGTTGCGGTCGATGACCACCGCGTTTTCTCCGATGGCCCTGGAAAGCAACTGATCGCGCGTAAAAACCCGCCCGGGGTGCGCGGCGAGGATGTGGAGCAATCGCATTTCCGTAGCCGTCAGGGTGACCTGCTCGCCATCGATCGTCACTTGGTGCTTGTTGCCGTCCACCACCAGACCACCGCGCACGATGCGATCGCCATCGCCGGCGTCCGTGCGCAAGGGGCCTCGGCGCAGCACGGCTCGCACGCGGGCCAGAAGCTCGCGCGGCGAAAAAGGCTTGCTCACGTAATCGTCCGCGCCCAGTTCCAGGCCCAGAACGACATCCGCCTCCTCGCCCTTGGCCGAGACCATGATGACTGGGATCGAGGAGGTGAGCGGGTCAGATTGGAGTCGGCGACAGACCTCCAAGCCATCCAAACCTGGCAGCATGAGATCGAGCAACACCAATTGAGGGGCCTCTCGCCGAATGGCGACCAGCCCCTCCTCGCCATTGCCACAAGCCACGACGCGGTAGCCCGCGCGGACCAGATTGTAGCGCAGGACTTCGAGAATATCGGCCTCGTCCTCGATCAGAACGATCTTCTCACGCGTTGCGGTCGGCATTCGTGTAGCAGTCGTAGCGGGACCCAGTATCTGCATGGCTGATGATGGAGCACAGCGCGCCGAAGTCAAGAAACGGCAAAGCCAGCGGTAATTCCGTGGCGAGAGAGCCCGCGGCGCTACCATCAAAGGCTTGCACCGCAAGCATCAGCCACAGTGACCCTTCCCAGTTGGATCGAAGTGCGCGCCCTGGTTCCACAGGCGTGGAGCGAGACGGCCGCGCTCGTGCTTGGTGAAGTCGTGTCCGGCGGCGCGGCCTTCGGACGTCCGTCCCTAGGGTCGAAGCCCGCGCCCTCGGGGCTCGACTACGTGCGCTTGTTCTTCCAGGAAAGCCAAGATTCGCCTGTGGTTCGCGCTCAGATCCAAGCCTGCTGGACTCGGCTTGGAGAACTCGTCGGACCGCAAGACTGGCAGGGTTCCAGCCTGGAGTACGTGCGGCTGGCGGGAGAGGACTACGCCAGTAGTTGGCGCAAGGACTTTCGCAGTTTTCGACTAGGTCGCCTGCTGGTCGTAGCTCCGCAGTGGAACGGCCGGGTCAAAACGCGCGAGGTGCGGCTGGAACTGGAGCCCGGCGGAGCCTTTGGCACCGGCCGGCATGCCACGACGCGCGGCTGCTTGAGCGCGCTCCTGGCGTGCTTGCGACCTGGCGAGCGCGTGCTCGACGCAGGCACCGGCAGCGGCATCTTGGCCGTGGCGGCGGCGATGCTGGGAGCGCACAGCGCGCTGGCCTTTGACAACGATCCACACGCTCTGCCGTACGCCGAAGACTTGGCCCAGCGCAACGGCTGCGCGAGCAGGTGCCAATTTCTGTGTGGCGGCTTCGAAGTGCTCACGGCACACGCGCCCGCAAGCTTCGACGGCGTGCTGGCCAACTTGTATGCGGATGTGCTGGTCCAACATGCGGCGGCTCTGTCGCGCGCCTTGATTCCGGGGGGCTGGTTTGTCCTGAGTGGAATCGCAAGCGGCCGCCAACTGGCCGTGCTGGCGGCGGCCCGGCAAGCCGGCCTCGACGTAAAGAGCGTGCATGAGCGCGGTCGCTGGACCACGCTGCGCGGGCGGAAAACGTTTCCTACGCCCGGCTCCTAGGCACGCCAAACAGCCGGCGGGCACGCTCGTACCCGCTCCCCGACCAACGCGCAGCGCGCTGTGCGATAATACCGCGCTCGCCCCTGGAGGATTGGCGGGGTTTGGCATTGCGCCCCGGGCACCCTAGGGCTTACAACTACCGCAGTCGTTGACGAGCTCTTCGTTCTTCACACATACGCATGGGAACTGGCATGACACGCTGGACGCAGGCACCTGGCCGGGGGCTCTGCTCCACGGTGGCAATCGAGCATCGTGCTGGACGCGCCTTGCTGGCAGCACTCCTGGCACTGGGCTGGACCGCCTCGTACGGGCACGCTGGCCCGCAGCCCGCCGCGCGCGGAACCCTGGCTCTCGTTCAAGGCCCTCCCACGGCAAGTGCCTCGGCGGACGAGCAATACCGCTACTTCTCCGCTCTGTGCGAGAACAAGCACTGGGACCTGGCCACCAAGGAAGGGCGTGCTTTCCTCGCCGCCCATCCCGGTCATCCCAAGGCCGCGCTGGCGCGCTATCGCTTAGCGGGTGCAATGTTCGAGACGGGAAAGGTCAGCGACGCGCAAGTCGAGTACGAGCGCCTTGCGCCCGACGCCAGCTTCGAGTTCCGGCCCGAAGTGCTGTTCCGACTTGGCCAATGCCACCAGCGCGCCGCCCAGTGGAACGCCGGCGCGGAAGCGTTCGCGGCCGCTCGCCAAACGCAGAAGCCCTACTTGTTGCGGCCGTCCACTTTCTTCCAGGCCGAGTGCCTGTTCGCCTTGAACGAGTTCGCCAAGGCGGAAAGTCTGTACTCCCAATTGGAGCGGCCGTCGGAGGGTCTGCCCGAGGGCGTGGACCCGGAAGAGTACGCGCGCGAAGCGCGGCTGGCCCTGTGCTGGTGCGCGCT
>JAKFYL010000351.1 GCA_021730845.1 Planctomycetota bacterium
CAACTTTTCGCCGCCGGGTATATCGAGCGCGATTGTTGCCATTCCCGCGCGCCGGTCCATCGGTGACTCCTTGACCACGACGGCCTGGACCTTGGAAAGCGGCACTGCGTGCAGTTGGCGTCGCCACCAGCCGTGTTTGCACCAAAAGACATTGCCTGCCAGCGACCAGCCCAGGTGCTGGTGGCTTTTGTGCGCGGACAAGTTGCACCAAGCAAGCAGGGCTAGGAGCAAGGCAAGGACTGGAATCAGGGCGAGCGGCTCCTTCCACACAAGGAAGCCCAGGGGCACGAACCAGGGAAGGCAAAGAAGCATCGATTTGCGGCGCATGCGCCGTACGGCCCTTTGCGGCACCGCTTGCCACTGGGATCCATCCATGACCACCTGCGGCAAGATCTGCGTTACCAGCGAGCTGACCTGCGAGCTGGCCACCAGCGGCGCAACGCGGCCGCTGAAGTGCGCCTTTTCTTCCTGGATGGGGCTGGCGCTCCCGGCGGTTTCCACGCGCACGCTGGCGCGCTGGAACAAGCGATGCAGAGGCCAGGATTCGACCGCCAAGGCCTGGATGCGTCGGCGCGGAATGCTGGCCTCAATACGCGTAAGGAGTCCGTGCTGCACGTCGAGTTTCTGGGTATCGATGCGCAAGCGAAAGCCTCCCCAGCGCAGCCATGCCATCCCCAAGGACGCTAGGCGCACCAGCACAAGCACGGCAGCAACGAAAGCGATGCTCAAGGCCAGCGTGCTGGCCCAGCCCGCTTGATTCCCAAAGATTTGTCCCAGGACACGCATCAAGATGCCCTTGGCGCGCACCTCGTCCAGGCCCAGACGCAGGGCTAGAGGCTCGAGCAATCCAAGCTCGTACAGGGTGCCCAGGACCGCCGTGAACAGCGCTCCGCCGCGATTCTCGATCAGGCCGATGAGCAGGGTGTCGCGAGTGCTCAGCTCCAGGGCAGCTGCTTGCGGCTCGGACCGGGCGGTTTCGGGCATGGAATGTGCTTGACCTTGTTGCACAGCGGCCACCGCGGCGCGCACCCGCGCGAGCGCCGGCATCGAGATCACGCGCAAAGTCGCCTCGGCCTCATCCGATCCGCCCGTCTCCAAACGCACCGAGGCAACACCCGCCAAGCGGTGAAATACGCCTTGCAAGGCGTCGACGTTGTGGATGCGCTGCAAAGGGATCTGGCGTTCCTTGCGAAACAGCAATCCGGAGCGAATCACCAGCCGATCAGGCTCCAGGCGCCACCGGTAGGTGAAGTAAGCTAGGAGCGAGTGCAGCGCGTAGGGAACTGCGAGCCACATCGCCGCCACTTCCCAACTGCTGCTCGACTTGCGCGCGGCGACCAGCGCCAAGAGCCCCGGGAAAATCCAGGCGCGCGCCGTCGCCCCAAGGATGAACAGGGGCGAAAGAGGGTGCAGTCGGGACTCAGACTCCATCGCTGGCCTGGCGCGGCGAGAGGAAGGCCCGAATGGCCTGGGCATGTTCGAAGTCGAGCCCGCGCAGTTCGACCTTGGAGTACTCGCGGCCGGCGGTGTAGACGACCAGCGTGCCCAGCTTGTAACGTCGCTCGAAGGGACCCTGCGTCACGTCCGTATGTTGGATGCGCGAGCGAGCCACGTGAATCTCGCTCTTCCACCACACCCCGCGCCAAAGGCGCAGTTGATCGGGATCGATGGCGTAGAAAAGGTGCCTATGCTCGATCGGTGGCCAGGCCACGGCGAGCCACCAAAAGAAGGCGCTCACGGCCAGCAGTCCGGTTCCCGCCAGGACGGCCACCCACAGGGGCGTTAGGAAAGCGCACACCACGCCGCCAGCGACGCAGACCAGGCTTATGACCAGCGCCACGACCTGACCAACGTTTCGGTCGAGATCGAGCAGACGCACGTCGAGCTGGCGCCGGACGCCATCACAGATCGGTGCGGTTTGCGCCGCTTGGGGAGCTTGGGACTGGGGCTGCACGGCAAAAGCGCTACAGTTTGCCATATGCGCTTCTTCGACCCCCATATTCACATGGTCAGCCGCACCACCGACGACTTCCAAGCCATGGCTGCGGCCGGCATTCGGGCCGTGATCGAGCCGGCTTTTTGGGTCGGTCAGCCGCGCACCTGTGTGGGCACCTTCGTGGACTACTTTTCGAGCCTGGTGGGCTGGGAACGCTTTCGCGCGTCGCAGTTCGGGCTGGCCCACTACTGCGCCATCGGGCTCAACTCCAAGGAAGCCAACAACGAAGGGCTGGCCAAGGAAGTCTTGTCGATCCTGCCGCGCTTTGCGCTCAAGCAAGGCGTGGTGGCCGTGGGCGAGATCGGCTACGACGAAATCACTCCCGCGGAAGAGCGCGCCTATGCCTGGCAACTGGATTTCGCCAAGTCGAAGGACATGGTCGTCATGGTGCACTCACCGCACCGCGACAAGAAGCGCGGCATTCTGCGCTCCCTGGACGTGGCCCGCGAGCACGGCATCGACATGCATAAGCTGGTGATCGATCACAACAACGAAGAGACCGTCCAGGACGTGCTCGATCGCGGCGCGTGGGCGGCGTTCACCATCTATCCGCACACGAAAATGGGCTCCGAGCGCATGGTCGAGATCGTCAAGCGCTACGGACCGCGGCAAGTGATCGTCGACAGTTCCGCCGATTGGGGCGTCTCGGATCCGCTGGCGGTGCCCAAGACGGCGGCGCTGATGCTTCAAAAAGGCATCCCTGCCAGCACGGTCGAGCTGGTGACGTGGCAAAACGCCCTTGACGCCTACGCGCAGTCGGGACAGATCGACGTCGAGGCGCTGAGCGAAAGCCCCAAGATCGACCAAAGCCAATTGTACCACGACAACTCGGTGCTGCGCGGCCAAAGCGCGCGCGTGGACGTGCCTAACTAGGTGGGCAAGAAAAGCTAAGCCGACCCATCCAGGAGCGCTGCGGCGTTGGCGCCAAAGATGCGCGCACGAACTTCCTCGGAAACGCCTACTTGCTCAAGGGCCGTTTGTTGCTCCGCGCGCCGTTCGGCGCGCCAACCAGCCGGAAACGTATTGGAATCCGTTCCAAACAGCACGCGTTTGGGGCCGAAGGCCTCCAAGGCGCGCTCGAATACTTGCGCCAAGGTCAACGGCGCGTCTTGGAACTTGCGCCAGGAGTTGGAAGAGGAACTGTCGACGTACACGTTGGGGCACTGGGCGCCAACGAGCAACGTCTCGCGCAAAAAACCGGCGCCGAAATGGGGGATCACGATGCGGATTCCGCCGTGGCGGTTGGCAACTCCGGCTAGGCCCAGCGGACTGGCGTAGGCGATGTCGATCGTGCGCGGCAGGCCGAATAGCTCGCGCAGCTTGACGACCAAGAGGCCACAGTGCGCGAACACGATCGCCCGGCGCTGATCCAGAGCTTTCCACAAAGGATCCAAGGCGCTGTCGCCGGGATGATAGTGGTGCATGGCGGGGAAAAGCAGAAAGCCGCGCAGGCCTTGTTCGTCCATGAACTTGGCTGCCCGATCGGCAACTTCCTGGGGCGCGCCGGCGCGCGGATTGAGCACGGCAAATGGGATCAAGAGTCCCTCCGACGCGCGGCAAGCCTGGGCCACGGCGGCGGTTTCTTCCGGGAGGCTCGCGAAGGCGGCCATGCGCGCCACATCGTGGCGTTTCATTTCGCTCAGCCAGCGATTGGTGTGTACCGCCAAGTCGGCGCTGGGAAGTTCCAGGCCGGCATCCTTCGCCACCTGGATCATTTTCTCTTCCGGCGTTCCAGGTTTGGGCGAGGCCTTGGCTAAGGCCTCGTAGAAGGGGCGCGCAAAGAAGTGTGCGTGGAAGTCGATGGTTTGCATGGAAGTCGGGCCTACTGCTCCTTGAGCGCCCGCCACATCGAGCGCAGCCGCGCCCCCGTGCCCAGGACGTGAAAGGGACGGTTCTTGACGCCGTACAGGTCCAGGCCGCCCTTGACGGGGTCGCGCGCCAGAGCCTGTTTGAGGATCCGCTGTTTGGTCATGGGGTACGGGGCATTGGTGGCCTTGCCCAGCTGCATGCCCTGAGCGTACAGCAAATCGAGCAACTGATCGGGAGTCGCGCCGCGCAAGGCGTAGGGCCAAAACTCAAGCAACATGGCAAAGCTTTGGCTGGCTGCGAGGTTGGCTTTGGCGCCTTGCAGCGCCAGCCACTCGGATCCTTGCGTGTCGATCTTCAGAAAATCGAAACCACCCTGTACGCGCGCATCGACGGTGTCGATCTCGATTTCCAGCATTTGCCCCTGGCCCATATCCGCTGGCCGCGCGTGACCGCGATCCAAGACACGGTTGTCGCCGAAGTTGCCCGCGCCCACGGCGATCACGGCCCGGCCGGGTTCCTTGCCGGCGGCGCAGCGGTGCAGCGTAAAGCGTCCCTGGCTGTGCTTGGCAGCTCGATCCAGGTT
>JAKFYL010000076.1 GCA_021730845.1 Planctomycetota bacterium
AAGCTGCCGGTAACCGTGCCTACCGCGTTCATGACCGCGCCGTAGAGTTCGTCGCTCATCATGAGTTTGCCTAGCGAACCCTCGCCGCGCTTGAGCGTGCCCGAGACCTGCGCCAAGTCGTCGACGATTTTGGAGACGTCCGCGTACACGCTTTCGTCGTTGAGCAACTTGCCCAGGGTGCCTTCTCCGGCGTCCACCTTGGTGACGATGGAGTCCAGCTTTTCGGCCACCGAGCGCAAGCGATTGGCGATTTCGGGGCTGGAAATGAGTTGCGCCAGGGTGCCTTCGCCGCGGTCGAGCTTCTGCGAGATCGAGCCCAAATCGTCGACCACGGCAGTAACCTTGTCGCTCCAAGTGGTGTCGCTGACCAGACGCGGCAGAACCCCCTGGCCCGTGCGCAGGTCCTCGGAAAACTTGGCGGCGTTGGCCGCCAAGGTTTTCACGTCGTCACTGATCGTCTGCACTTTGCCCCACATCTCCTCGTCTTGGAGCAGGCGTCCCACGACGCCTTTGCCCGCGCGCACGTGCTTGGTGATCTCGGCCGCGTCGGCCAGCATGTCGCGGGCGCTGTCCACCCCTTCTTCAACGGACTTCGCCAGCTCCGGGTCGTTGAGCAGCTTGCCCACGGTGCCTTTGCCTTCGCGCGCGGAATCGATCAACTCCGTGATCCCGGAGACCGCGGATTCGATCTTGTCGCGGTTGTCTTCGATCACGCTGCCCAGCGCAGCGAAAGCGCTCACTCCGACCTTGCCCACCAAGATCTGATCCGCCGGGATGCGCGGCGCGTTGGGCGGGCCCGGATCGATCTCGATCACGTGTCCGCCCAGCAGCGTGGCCTCCTCGATCACGATCGCAAAGCCCTCGCGCAGCTCTACAGCCTCATCCATGCTCAGCACGGATGAGATCCAGCGGTCACTGGATGCACTCGGATCGAAGACCAGGCTTTGCACCCTTCCGCGGCGCAAACCCGCCACGTGGACGGCGTCTCCTTGGCGCAGTCCGCTGCCATCGGGGAAATGCACCACCAGTTCCGGCCGCTCGCCGAACAGGCGGAAATCGGTCATGAACAACGTAAAGTAGCCCAGGATCGCCAGCGCCACCAAGAACAGGCCGCCCAGCATGAGTTGTTTGCGCGCATTCATGTTCGTCACTTCCTTTAGTCCAGCTTGGCGCCCAAAAAGCGCACCAAGCGCGGCTCCTTGGAGTTCAAGAATTCCTCGGGGCCCGAAACGTAATTCAGACGCCCGTTGTCGAGCAAACCTACCCGGCTGGCGACTTTTTTCACCGTGCCGACGTGGTGCGTCACCACCAAGCTCGTCACGTGCAGGGAGTCGGCCAACTCGCGGATCAATTCGTTGATCGAGGATGCGATTTCCGGATCGAGTCCCGCGGTGGGTTCGTCGTACAAGATCAACTCCGGGTCGGTCACCAGAGCGCGCGCCAAGCCGACGCGCTTTTTCATGCCGCCCGACAATTCGTTGGGCAATTTTTCCATGGCGTCCGGCACGCGCACGAGTTCGAGTTTGGCGCGTACGCGCTCTTGGATTTCGCGTTCGCTCAGGCGCGTGGTCTCGCGCAGGGGCAGGGCCACGTTGTCACCGGCGGAGAGCCAGTTTAGGAGCGCTGCTTCCTGGAACACGTAGCCGATTTTCGAGCGCAGTTCGCGCAGTTGCTCGCGCGCGAGCGAGCGCATGTCGCGGCCCCAGACCTCGACCGTGCCCTGGTCGGGCTGCATGAGTCCGATGACATGCTTGAGCGTGACGGACTTGCCGCATCCCGAAGGCCCCATGATGCAGAAGGTCTCGCCGCGCCGCACCTCCAAGTTCATGTCCTTGAGGATGACGCGTTTGCCGAACGCCTTGCTCACGCCTTGGCAGCGAATGGCGATGTCGGTCGATTTGCCGGTGGTCGTGCTCACGTGTTGCCTAGGGCCTAGGCTTGGAAGAAGAACCAGGACAAGAAGTAGTTGGCCACGATCACCGCGATGATCGAGTCGCGCACGGCTTTGCGCGTGGCGTTGCCGACGCCCAGGGCGCCGCTGGTGGCGCGCAGTCCCGCGGCGCAAGAAATCACCGCCACGATGGCGCCAAAGCACAGCGACTTGAACAGGCCCGAATAGACGTCCTTGGGCAGGCCCGACCAGTCGCCAGTGTCCTGCAGGGCTTCGATGGCCGAGTCCCAGTACAACGAAAGACCCACGTTGAGTTGGCTGTCGGAGATGAATCCGCCGCCGATGATCCCGATGGTGTTGCACAGGATCGTCAGCAAGGGGGCCATGACGATCAGTCCCAAGACGCGTGGCAGCACCAAGTAGCTGACGCGATCGATCGACATGACTTCCAGCGCCGAGAGCTCCTCGCTGACGGCCATGGTGCCCAGTTCCGCGGCCATGGAGCTGCCCACCGTGGCAGCCAAGATCGTAGCCGTGATGAAGGGGCCCATTTCGCGGCACATGGACAGGGCCACGATGGTCCCGATCTGATCTTGTTGGCCGAAGCGCGAGAGCTCCAGACCGGTTTGCAAGGCCACGATCATGCCGATGAACAGTCCCACCAGCAGCACCACGTGCACCACGCGCAGGCCGCAGGCGAACAATTGTTCCAGGATCAATCCGCGGCGCCGGCCAACGGCGTGCAGGCGCGCCAACACGGATAGCAGCAGCTCCAGTTGGTAGCCCAGGTCCTGTACGAACAAACGGAACATCGTGGCCATCGAAATTAGGGTGCCAAGACTTGGCGGCGCGGGGGAAAGCCTGGACCGGGAAAGGCCGGGCGCAAGAAGCGTGTCCCGCTTTCGTCCCGGCGCCAACGCACTAGGCCCAGCAGCAGGGATGTCTCGCGCGCTCCGCCTTCCAAGCCGGCCGCAGGCGCGATCGTACGCCTGGCCCACAGCGGCCAAAAATAGGCGCGATCTTCGATTTCGTCGCGCTCGCGTTTGTACAGCCCTGCCAGGGAACGTTGGTGCACGACTTCTTCGCTCCGTTCCTCCACGAACAGTTCGTAAAGCCACGCGTACATGTCGTCGAGCAGGGGCGTGTGCCAAAGCGGGTTCAAGGCTACCCACGCCACGCGCGAGCCTTCGGCCTGTGAGGCGTGCTCTTGGTACAGCGGCCAGAGTTTGTGCCAGCGCTCAAGTTCGCGACCTTCCCGGTCGACCTTGCGCCAGCGCTGCCAGAAGGGCAGCACGTACACGGCATTTCGCTGGCTCGTGGCGCTCTCTTCGTGGCGCAGATTGATCAGCGGCCACACGTACCAATTGCTGGTCAGCCCATCGCCCTGAAAGTGCGAGTACAGCGGCCAAACTCTAGTGCGCGTGGCGGTGCCGGATGTGCCTGGGCGCTGCAGGCGCAGCAGGGGCCAAGGGCCGTCCCAGGACGAAAAACCGCTTGCTGGGTCGCGCGACCAACCGAAGAACGGCCACAGCAGGGTCCACGCATCAAACGTCCCTGTCCGGGAATGCCCCAGCAAGGGAAACAGCATCCACTTGCTGCCTTGCTCGCTCGGAGGGCGATCCAGCCGGTCCCGCTGGCGATGCACGAGAGGCCAAAACAAGAATCGGCTGTCGCTCTTGGCTGTGCGAGACACCCCGTACAGCGGCCACAGGCGCCAACTGCGGGGTTCTTCGGCTTTGCGCGACCAGGAAACCACGGGAAACAGCACGTGATAGGTCTGGCGGCCGTTGCGTCTGGTGCGTGCGTACAAAGGGAACAACACGAATTCGATGCGGTCGAAGGTCAAGAAGCGCTCGATGACTCCACCGAAGGGGAATACGGCGCGCACGACTCGGTCGGTGCTGTCCAGACGCCAGAGGATGCCTGGCAGCATCAAGAAATCGTGTTCGCGCCCTCCGTTCGACTCGGGCTTGGAGTGGTACCGCACCAGGGGCAAGAGCTGAAAAGTCTCCTGGGCCTGCACCCAGTCGTAAGAACCCAGTGGTGCCAAGAAGCGGGTCTTGAAGTCGCCGCTGGGCTGGCGCTCTTGGCGCAAGAACGGACGCAAGGCCCAGGATTCGATGCGCCCTCCTTTGTCGGAGGTGCGCACGCGCACGGCACCCGCGGCTAGCTCCGTTTCGCGGCCATACCCGGCGCGGGAAATGTGCGAGGCGAAAGGCGCCAAGTGCCAATCGTCGCGCACGGAAGCGCAACCGGCGACCAGCAGCGCCAGCACCCAGGCCCCCAGGCGGGCGAGGCGAGTCCACCCCGTCTGTCCTTGCGGTACGGTCGGTACGGTACCAGTTTCGACTGTCGGTACGGTCGGTACGGTACCAGTCTCGACTGTCGGTACGGTACCAGGCTCGAATCCCACACCTTCGGTGCCAGGCTCGTCTGCTGCTCCAGCGCGCGCGCTCCGGCGCGCGCTGGAGC
>JAKFYL010000099.1 GCA_021730845.1 Planctomycetota bacterium
GCCCACCGTCCGACCCGGCTCACGGCTCAGCCGCACCGCTTCACGCTTGAACTCCGCACTGTACTTTCGTCGTGACTTTGCCATAGACACCTTTTCCTTGCCTGGAGCATCGCTGCTCCTTGTCTGGCTGTCCACTTTTCCGGGGGAAGATCAGTCGAAGACAAAGTCTTGGACTATGCGCGTCGTCCCACAGAGGCACGCACTATTCTCGCCAACGCTCATGCGCACGTCGATCGCTTCCGCGATCGTGAGGACGAAGATCTGGTGGCACTCCTCGTGTTGCGCAAGTACTTCTTGGCATCCGGTCAGCTCGCAGCGTGAGCCTCCACGAGCGGTTGAGAGCCGACTGCGGAACGCGTCCATTCGAAGACCGAGAGCGTGGCCCCGTCGGATCCGATGAACTCGACCCAGGCGGCTGCGCTGCCGAGCACGATGCGGACGAAGCCGCCGTGGCCGTATCTGAATAGCGTGTGCTGTGTCGAGGGCACATGACTGGACTGCGAACCAGCCCCACTCACGACCTGCAACCAGCCGCGTTCCGGATCGAGGAGCTCGAGCGAATGGTTGTGACCCGACAGGTACAGACCGACGTCATGGCGCGCGAACAGCGGTAATAGGATGCGCCGAAGCGTGGTGCTCAGACGCTTCGGCCCACCGGAAGCGAGCGGGTGGTGTCCAACCACTACCTTCCAACTGGCATGAGAGCACGCCAAGGCACGCTCCAGCCACTTGATCTGCTCTCGGTGGAACCACGAATCCCAACCGACGCGCAAGGACTGCGTGTCGAGCACGAAGAACTCGACCAAGCCCTCACTTCCGAGCGCGTGCCGGAAGGAATAGTAGGTGCTAGGCATGTGCCACCGTGAATCGAGCTTCGAATACTCGACTTGGGCTGCCACGTTGCCGCCGTGGTCGTGGTTGCCAAGGCATGCATAGACCGGTAGTGCGAGGTGGGCGAACGCGCTGCGGAAGTGGGTCTCCCATCCCTGATCGTGCACCGACTCGACGCCGGATGGATAGAAGGTGTCACCTCCCAGGACGAGGAAGTGTGTCCGAGTGCGCAGGCGCACCGCGTGCATCGCGGACAGAACGCCGGCACGCACCCGAGTGTTCTGGCCGGTATCGGCCGCGAACAGGAAGTCCACCGCTCCGTGTGGTGCGAGCGTGGGGACGGCGGCCAAGTGCCGAACGGTGCTCCGTCGCGTCAGGACCGAATCCGACCTGCGCAGCAGGCTGCGCCAAGGCGCTTTGGCGAGCCTTGCCAATTCGTTGAAGACGCCGAGACTCACGCCACGTTCTCTTCGAGGTACGGGGTGAAAATCGCCGGCATGGAGGCCAAGTGGAGTGCGGCCGACTTCGACCTTCTCTAGAGGCGCCTCGGATCGTCCCGAGTCGTTCTTGGCTTCCGATCAAGGTGGGAGAAAGATTGTGCTGTGAGCCGCGACGCAGCGGCGATGGACAGCCGACCTGCGAGCACCACGGACGCTGTCAAGGACCGGCCATACAAGGCCACCCTCAGCTCGGGCAAGCTGGGGCACCTAGAGGTCCTGGAAAACACGCGGCGACCGTTTGGAAAAGTGAGGCCGGCGTGTGCAGAAGATCCGGGAGGGGGCGCGCGGAAAAACGGGCGCGTAGCTCGGGCAAGCTGGGCCACTCTTCGTGATCGGGAGGCCCTGGCTCGCAGAGCGAATCATGCACTGGCGAGGTCCCCGCGATTGCGCCTGTCGGCGCTCAGCCGGCCTTCCTGCCGCCCGGCGGGTTGCGGTAGGAGTGGCCCTCCATGACCACGACGTGCGCGTGGTGCAGGAGCCGATCCATCGCGGCCGAGGCCATCAGCTCGTCGAGGAAGAGTGGGTACCACTCCTCGACCGCCCGGTTCGACGTGAAAATGATTGAGCCACGTTCGTAGCGTTGCCGGACGATTTCGTAGATGTCGATCGGCTCCTCGCCGTCCAAGGGCCGCAGTCCCAGGTCGTCCACGATGAGCAGATCGGGCGCCGTGAAGCGCAGGAGCTTCTTGTCGTAGGTCTGGTCTGCGCGTGACGCGCGCAGCGTCGAGAGCATGCGGTGCGCCGACACGTACGCGACGGAGTGACCGGCCCGGCAGGCGCGTTCGCCGATCGCTTGCGCTAAGTGCGACTTGCCGACGCCGGTCGGGCCGATGAGCAGCACGTTCTCGTGCTTGTCGATGAAGTTGCAGGTCGCCAGGTCCACGATTTTGCTCTTTGGGATCTTGGGGTTGAAGGACCACTCGAAGTCTTCGAGTCGTTTGGTGGTCTCGAAGCTGGCGCGGCGCAGCCGCTGTTCGAGCTGCTTGGACTCGCGGCGCTGCACCTCGTCGCAGCACACGCGAAAGCGAAAGTCGGAGTGGGAGATGACGCCGTCGTCGGCCTCCTTCGTGCGCAAGTCGAGCGTTTGGAGCACACCCGAGAGGCGCAGCTTCTTCAAGATGGGGACTAGTTCGTCAGTGATGGACATGGATCGATTCCTCCTGAGCGAAGAGGAACTCGGTTGGTTTGCGCGCAAAGCGTGCCCCCTTCGACCACGCTCGCACGCACTCCCCAGGCAGCGGCTCGAGGTCGAGACCAGCTTTGAGGATGTTCTTGATGCCGCGATAGTCCGTGCATCCGAAATGCAGCGCGCGCCTGGCGGCCGCTTGTGCGCGCACCGGCGGAAAGGTCTCCAGGTGCGAGACGATGGCCTGCACGCGCCGCAGTTGCGTGAGCACGTCGCCGGCATCGAAGATCACGCCCACGAGTCGCTCGACGTCCGCGCCCAGGCGTCTAGCGCGCTCTACCCAGTGCTCGCAGCTGCGGTGACGCAGTTCGCGCCGATACTAGGGCAGGTGTTCGTTGACCGTGGAACGCCCGCCGCGGGGCACTCGTGCATGCGTCCAAACGTGCACGTCCTCGTGGAAAACCGCGACCGAGGTGCGCGTGCAGCGCACCCACAGCTCCTGGTGCAGGAAACGCCACGGCGCCGAGTAGAAGGCGCCATCGATCTGCACATGGCTGTCGGTATGCAGCCGCGCGTGCTTCCAGATCACGATCTCGAAGCGTGACTTCGGCAGCGCAAGCAGTGCCGCGCGCTCTTGCTCCTCGAAGAGCTCGATCGGGGGACGAGCGGTCGTACCGTGGCTGCGCCGATCGGCGACCTCGGCGAGCCAGCGCCGCAGCGCCTGCTGGTCCTGGTGGACGTCAATCCATTCCCGGCTCAAGGCCCACTCGCGCCACGATTCCGCGGCCAGTGCTGTGAACCCATGTGGCCAAACACGGCAGTTCGCGGTCAGGGGCGGACACGGAAGGTGGCAGCAAATCGGCAATTCGAACCAAGCGTGTGCTGAGCGCGGTGGCCCGAACCTGGCAGCGCATTACCCCGCCTTTCCAAGGCGCCGGATGGAGCGCCCAGGTCGGCTTTTGGCAAGGTCGAACTGGGTTTGAAGGTTGGCCCAGAACTCAGGTGTGGTCCCAAAGGCCCCGGAGAAAAGCCAAGCGGTGTCCGAGGTGATGCCGCGCTTGCCGCGCACGATTTCATTGACGCGCTGGACGGAGACGCCGATGTGCCCGGCCAGTTGAACCTGGGTGATGCCGAGCGGCACGAGGAACTCCTCGCGCAGGATCTCGCCAGGATGTGTGGGTACGCGGTGCTTGGGCTGCATGGAAGTGTAAGGCGCTAGGAGTGGTAGTCGACGATGCGCACCTCGGACGGGCCGGCAGGTGTCCAGCGGAAGACGATCCTTCACTGATCGTTGATACGGATGGAATGCCGACCGTGGAGCGACCCGCGCAGAGCTTCCAGCCTATTTCCCGGCGGAGCTCGCAGGTCGATCAGGGCGTGAGCGGCGTTGAGCATGTCGAGTTTGCGTCGAGCAGTGGTGTGGATGGCTCTTGGCAGGGCTCGCGTCATCCGACCGGCTTCCCCGTGAAACACCGTCTCGGTGGCTTTATCGCCGAAGGACAGGATCACAACTGCCCATCCTAGGCAATACACGTATGCCGTGCAAGTGTGCAATGGGACTCGCCCCTCAGCCTTTCCACCCGCTGGCCCTGGATTCAGAGCGAACGCCGACTGCACGTCGCTTCGTGAGCCCTCCGCGCCTCGACGGTGGTTCGCCGGGCGTTGAGTCCCTGAGGGTCTGGTCGACTCGGTGTTCCGGGCCTGAGTCCTCGGTCGAGGTCGAAGTCCGACGACATGGACCCCGAACCTCGAACCCGCCCCCACCATCGATCCGAATCGGCTCGCCAATTGCCGCCGCAGCCGTAAGTCCTGTTTTCTTGGTCCAGGAGTAGGACGTTCGTTAAGTGTTGCCAGGCTCACGCAAACCGTGCGGGAGTATGGACTTGAACG
>JAKFYL010000459.1 GCA_021730845.1 Planctomycetota bacterium
ACAGCCGTTGTGTAGCACGGAACGCTGCGAAATCGAACTCGTGAGTGCGTCCGGCGAGGTCCAACTCATCGAGCTGCGCGTGGCCGAAACGACCTGGATGGAAGAGAGCGTCTCCATGGTCACATTGCGCGACGTGACCCAGTGGGCGCGCGTGCAAGCCGCTTTGCAGGAGAGCCAGGCGCGCTATGCCCTGGCAGCGCGCGCCGCCCACGACGGTCTGTGGGAGTGGGACATGACGCAAAACCAGGTGTACTACTCGCCGCGCTGGAAGGCGATGCTGGGTCACGACGAGGACGAAGTGACTTCGGGAGTGCAAGAGTGGTTCCTGCGCGTGCATCCCGAAGACGTCGAGCGTGTGCGCGGCGCGTTGCAGGCGCACCTGGACGGCTTGACGGCGCATTTCGAGAACGAGTACCGCATCTTGCACAAGAACGGCAGCTACCGCTGGGTGGTGTGCCGCGCGCTGGCCGAACGCGGCCCGGATGGCAAGCCCACGCGCGTCGCCGGCTCGCTCTCCGACGTCACGCACCGCAAGTTGGCCGAAGCGCAGCTGGCTCACCACGCCTTCTACGACCCGCTCACCAATCTGCCCAATCGAACTTTGTTGCTCGACCGCCTACGCCACGCGTTACGCCGTGCGGCGCGGCGGCGCGACTACCGCTTCGCAGTGCTGTTCCTCGACATCGACCGCTTCAAGGTCATCAACGACAGCTTGGGCCACGCCATGGGTGATCGTTTGCTGGTGGCCATCGCGCGCAGGCTCGAACTCGCCTTGCGGCCGGGCGACAGCGTGGCGCGCCTGGGCGGCGACGAATTCGTGGTGCTGCTGGACGAAATACGCTCCGACAACGACGCGCAAGTCATTGCCGAGCGGATCTTGCACGAGCTGCTGACTCCGTTCGACTTGGGGGGCCAGGAATTGTTCGCCAGCGCCAGCATCGGCATTGCGGTTTCCTCCAGCGAATACTTGAAGCCCGAAGAGGTCTTGCGCGACGCGGATGCGGCCATGTACCGCGCCAAGTCCGCTGGACGAGCGCGCCACGCGCTGTTCGACGCCGCCATGCACGAACGCGCGATGAAAGAGCTCAAGATCGAGGCCGATTTGCGCCGCGCGATCGAGCGCGGAGAGTTGTCGGTGCACTACCAACCCATCGTGGCCTTGGACATGGGTCGCATTTCGGGCGTCGAAGCGCTGGTGCGCTGGAACCACCCCGAACGCGGCTGGGTGTCGCCCGGCGAGTTCGTGCCCGTGGCCGAGGAATGCGGCTTGATCGGCCAAATCGATCGCTGGGTGCTGCGCGAGGCGTGCCGCGAAGTGCGCGCTTGGCAAAGCACGCGCGCAGGGGCTCCCTTGTGCCTGAACGTCAACTTGTCGCCGCGCGCTTTTTCCAGCCCTGACTTGGTGCCCCACGTGCAACGCGTGCTGGCCGAAACCGGCTTCGAACCCAGCCAGTTGCGCTTGGAAATCACAGAGACCGCGATGATGGTGCATCCCGATGCCGCTGCCCAGCTCTTGGCCCAGCTCAAGGGCCTGGGCGTACAGCTTTCCATCGACGATTTCGGCACCGGATACTCGTCCTTGGCGCACTTGCATCGCTTCCCCATCGACTCGCTCAAGATCGACCGCTCCTTCGTGGACGTCATGGGCGATTTGGGCGAAGTCTCGCGCATCGCCACCGCCATCGTCACCTTGGGCCGCAATCTGGGCATCAAGGTCATCGCCGAAGGCGTGGAGACCGCCAAGCAACTGGACTTGCTGCGCGAACTGCGCTGCGACGCGGCCCAGGGCTATTTCTTTTCGCGGCCGCTGACGGGCCACAACGCCCTCGAACTACTGTCGGCCAATCGGCGCTGGTGAGCTGGGCCGGCCGCGGCGCCAACCCAAGTACAAGAGTCCGCCCAGGCCGAACAACGCTGCGCCCCACTTCGCGCTGTGCCAACTGGCCGCGCTCGTAGCGCCGTGTACGACCGTCAGGGCCGAAAGCGCGATGAACACCAGCGGCGTCCAAGGATACAGCAGCGCACGATAGGGTCGCGGCGCGTCTGGCAGCTTGCGCCGCAGCACGAACAGGGCCACGCCGCAGGAAGTGAAAAAGACCAGATCGCACAAGATGCACAGATTCACCAAGTGATTTAGGTTGCCACCCGCCAGCAGCACGTGTGCCACGGCGCACAGTCCCTGCACCAAGATCGCTACCACGGGCGTGCGCCAGCGCGGGTGCACGTAGCCGACGCGCTTGAAGAACACGCCGTCCAAGGCCATGGCAAAGTAGATGCGCGGAGCTAGGAGCAAGACGCCCTGCACGAAGGCCACGGTAGAAATCACCACCAGCGTGGCCACGAGCTGCGCGCCGCCGGAAAAGAACTCTCCGGCGGCGTCGGCCGCAGGTGTATGGCTCGCGGCCAAGCGCTCGTAACCCAAGATCGCGCCCAAGGCCGCGTTGAAAGCCACGTAGAGCGCCACGACGCCCAGCGTGCCCAGCAAGATGCCAAGCGGCAAGTTGCGCTCGGGGCGCCGAATTTCGCTGGCCACGGCGGCCACGTTTTGCCAACCGCCGTAGGCTAGTAGCACGCTGAGCAGCGCCGACACGGCTTGGCTCCAAACTACCGGGCGCGCCTCAGCGACTGGTGCAGGTCCCACAAAACCGCCCCAACCAAGCCAAGCTGCCAGGCCCAGGAATCCCAACCCCGCAAGGCCCAAGATCTTGGCCAGCATGGCCACGTTTTGGAAAGTCGCGCCCAAGCGCACGCCGCGCGCATTGAGCGCCGTCATGCAGAGGATCAACCCCACCGCCGCGGACGACTGAAAGCCGGCGCTGCCAGATAAGTTGGGGTCAAAGAAAGCAAGCAAGCGCGCGAGGTGCTCGGCGAACACGCCGGCGACGAAAGCCAAGGCACTGGAGGTGATGCCGGTGAGCAGCACCCAGCCGAACACGAAAGCGGCGAATCGGCCGAAGGCCTCGCGCACGAACACGTACTGCCCCCCGGCGTGCGGCAGCAGTCCACCCAGCTCCGCAAACACAACGGCACCCGTGAATGCGAACACGCCACCTAGTGCCCACAACCACAGGGCCGCGGGCAGCGATCCGACCTGACTTGCAACCTCGCTCGGGCGATTGAAAATTCCGGCCCCGATGATGGAGCCCATCACGAGCATAGTCACGTCCAGCGGCCCGAGGACGCGCGCCAGCGCAGGCTGATTCTCCCCGGATTGGGGCCACTAGATTGCGCTGGCATGCGTGCAAGGCCAGTCCAGGCCTCGCACAAACCTAACACTCCCTTCAAGAAGCCTCGCCGGAAGCCTGGGCAGAAGTGGAAATTGTTTCGTATCCAAAGGGCTTTGAAGGCCAGCGAGCTTGACAGCCCGAGACTTGTCGCCGACGATTGATGGCTAGAGGCAGGCAGTTTGGAGCGTCGGCGGGGTGGGCCGGACCTAAAGGATGGGGCTTTCTAGAAGACCCCGCCCTGGATCCTGGCAGCGCACCGAATACCGGGCGCGGCACGGCTGAACTTGGCAGGCCTCTTGCACTTGACAAGCTCGCGCCACAGCAAACTCGAACCAAAGTCTCTCTCCATGCACAAGTACCTCTTTTCCGCGGCCACCCTCGGCTTGGTCCTGTTCACAGCCCAGCCCGCAAAGGCTCAAGTCCTGACCAAGCAACTGGTCACCAACGTCGCACAGCCCATCTACGTTTGCTCACCGCCAGGCGACACCTCGCGCCTGTTCATCGTGCAAAAGAACGGCGGCATTCGCATCTTCAAGAACGGATCTCTCCTAGCCACGCCCTTCTTGAACATCAGTGTGTCCGCTGGCAGCGAGCAAGGCTTGCTCGGGATGGCGTTCCACCCCAACTACGCCACCAACGGTCACTTCTTCGTCAACTACACGCAAGGAGCGGGTGCGGGGTCGACCTTTATCGCGCGTTACACGCGCAGCGTCGGCGATCCGGACGTGGCCGATCCGGGCTCGGCCGTGATCCTCAAGACCATCGTCCAACCGCAAACCAACCACAACGGCGGCTGCTTGCAGTTTGGACCCGACGGGCGCTTGTACGTGGGCATGGGAGACGGCGGGAACGCCAACGACACCGGCACAGGCCACGCGGCCGGCGGCAACGCCCAGTCCGGCACCACGCTTCTGGGCAAGATGCTGCGCCTGGACGTCGACAACCCGCCGACCTATGTGCCGGCCGACAATCCGTTTGTCAGCGACCCCAACGTGCTCGACGAAGTCTGGCACTTGGGAGTACGCAACCCCTGGCGCTTCTCCTTCGATCGCGCGAACGGCAACTTGTACATCGGTGACGTGGGCCAAGACGCAGTCGAGGAAATCAGC